>JAOZQF010000229.1 GCA_029932345.1 Desulfuromusa sp.
TCAACCGGCCATCTTAATTGTCGTCAAACCGGACAAGATAGTTGACGCGAGACACCAGTGCCGGAACAGGGAAGATGGCTGCGTAGCGTAGTAGTGGGACATTTCAATTACTACGGAGTCCCCGGTAACCGAGAAGCATTGGACACTTTCCGAACACAAATCGGTCACGCATGGTTGCATGCCCTGCGCAGACGAAGCCAGAAAGGTAGAAGCCTGACATGGGATCGTATGCAACGACAGATGATGAAGTGGATTCCCACAGCCAAAGTGCGACACCCATACCCGAATCAACGTCTCTGCGTTTGACCTGAGGCAGGAGCCCAGTGCGGTAATTCCGCATGCTTGGGATCTGTGCGGGGGGTATCGGGTAACCGATATCCCTACCGCGACTGCTGTTGACCGTTATTTTGAGGTAGAGCCCTTTAAATGAGATCCGTTCAGGTGTAACCAGGCCAGATGTCATTTAAACTTTACTGAATGGACTCGGGCTACAGAGGTTCTGGGCATGTTTGGCGACGGTATTGCAATTCAAACATCTATGGCCAGGATCTGCCATCAGATCTTTTACCTCCTGCTCTTTCCCCTGTTTCCTTAATTCACACAGATGCTTCCAGTGTCCTGCTGGATCTTTACAGTCGGGTTCCGTGAATTCTGACATATGACCTCCGAATAGATGGGTTAGTGTCTGAGCATTAATATATCATCTATATCCAGCATACGGTAATAGGTAACCGGGGAAAGTAGATTTCACACCGAATCCCTTTGGAATGCCACATTGAAATAACCTCCGCCCATTCCCCTGCGTTAAAGGGCTTCTTGTCGGAAGAAAGGAGTTTTACTGCGGCACCGTGAAGAACGACAGCAATCCTCGGTGCATTTTTACCGTGTTAATTGGTGACAAAATAGTTAAAATACGGCCTTAAAATCATAACCTTAGTCGGTAAATCCTTGTCTGCTAGTATCTTTGCTGTAACTCACAAATCCGAGGAGGTATCAACAATGCCTAACATCACTCTCGAAGGGCCACCGATTGCTGACCTGAATAAAAAACGGGCGCTGGTGAAGCTGGTCACCTCTGCCGCAACTGAAGCTTATGGGCTTCCTCCTGAAACTATTGTTGTTATCCTTAAGGAGAATCTTGCGGAGAATGTCTCTGTCGGTGGTGTTCTGATTTCTGATCGCTGAGAGGTTGTCCATTATAAATAATTTTGGAGATAAACATGAACTGGGATAAGGGAACTCTTTTAGAAACATCTGATAATTACTGGAAGTCCTGTACCCTTCATACCGGCATTAAGCTTGATCTTTTTACAATGATTGGAGCTGGCAATAAATCAGCAGAAGAGGTCGCAATAAAGATCAATGGCGATCTGCGTGGCATCTCAACATTGCTGAATGCCCTTACCGCAATGGCGTTGCTCAATAAAGCTGAAGACAGATTTTCCAACACAAATTTTTCAAAACAATTTCTTGCAAAAGATTCACCCGATTATACCGGGTTTATTATTATGCACCATCATCACCTGATGGCGTCATGGGCGGAAATGTCTGAGTCTGTGTTAAGCGGGAATCCAAATCGTTCTAATGGGTCCGCTACAGATCAAGAGAGTGCAAGGGAAAGCTTTTTGATGGGAATGTTTAATATCGCCAGTGATATCGCCCCGATCTATTCTGAAATTGTCGATTTAAGTGGTTGTACTCACCTGCTTGACTTAGGTGGTGGACCAGGGACATACGCCATCCATTTCTGTCTGAAAAATCCTGATTTAAAGGCAACAGTTTTTGATCTTCCCACCACCCGGAAGTTTGCTGAGAGAACTATTGCCTCTTTTAACCTTTCCGGGGCAATCCGATTTAAAGACGGTAGTTATCTGAGTGAAGATACTGGTCTTGAGCAGGAGTATGATGTGGTATGGCTTTCTCATGTTTTGCACGGGGAGGGGTCAGAAGACGCAGAATCGATTGTGGCCAAAGCAATCAAGGCGCTTCAACCGGGTGGAAAGATTCTCATCCATGACTTTATCCTCGATAATACACTGGACGGCCCTTTGTTTCCGGCATTGTTTTCTTTGAATATGCTGATCTGTACGGATCAGGGACAAGCTTATTCAGAAGCACAGTTACAGACAATGCTCGAAAAATTTAGCATCATCAATATCCACCGGCTTGATGTCAGTTCTCCCAACGGTGCAGGGATAATGGTGGGGGTAAAACCCTGAGAAGCATTTACATTGAAAAGTCTAACCAGACGCAGCACTCGGGTGATTCACCAGGTGATAATTTAAGTGGTTGTTCTTGTGGCAAGTTGAGGATTGAGTCATCTTTTGTTTGCATTTGCTCTCCCTCCCTTTACACTTGTAAAAGTTATCCGTTTCCCTAAAAAATAGAAAAATACACAATTCCGGGAGAAGTTTATGTTCTTAAAAAACAGTCTGATTGTCGTTATGCTACTGATTTTGATCCCTTTCAACACTTTTGCCACGGAAAGTGATGATGAAGACGAAGCAGAGGTTTTATCTACGGAGGTTCCTGCAAAACATAAAACGGAGGCACCACTTCTTGAAGAGCTGGCAAAGCAGCAGAAGGA
>JAOZQF010000067.1 GCA_029932345.1 Desulfuromusa sp.
ACTGGATGTTCAACAAAAATCAAAGTATCACTCCTATCGCCAGAAAGACGCAGCTTAACCATTTCTACCTGGCGATCAAAAGCAACTTGATAATCAGTCAGTCCCCAATCTTCTATTTCCAGAAAGGTGGTGTTCTGTTTGATTGTGTTCATTGATTACTTGTCCCTTCACTTACATAGAACAGAGAGGTCGTCACGTTGATTGAAACTTCGGTGGGCAGCTGTGTTCACTCAACAGTTAAATTCGGCCGTACGATTAAACAGAAAGAGGTTAACCACAACTGGCTAACCTCTTTATTTTATTGGTGGGCGGTCGGGGGATCGAACCCCGGACCCTTCGCGTGTGAGGCGAATGCTCTCCCGCTGAGCTAACCGCCCTGGATAAGATTTTATAGCAATATCAAGAGAGAGTGTCAATCGGAGGATCCCTCTCCCAGAAAACTTCAGGTTACTGCCACAGATCCATCTCTTATAAAATCTGGCGACCCCGGGAGGATTCGAACCTCCGACAATCACCTTAGGAGGGTGCCGCTCTATCCAGCTGAGCTACGGGGCCGTGCAGATGCTTATAACTTATGGCGATCCAACTTGACAAGAACTTAATATTATTGACTGACTAGCAATTTCAAAATTTTAACAAGCTGTAAACTTTACCTGCGGGAAGCTTGCTTCGGCCTTCGAGGAATTCCAACTCAGCCATAAAAGCACACTCATAGATTTCCACTCCGAACTTTTCGACCAATTCAACAACTGCTGCCATAGTCCCACCGGTTGCCAACAGATCATCAGCGATAATCACCCGATCCCCCTTCTGGAAGGCATCTTCGTGAATCTCCAGAGTATCGGTGCCATATTCAAGATCATAACTGATACTGCGAGTTTGAAAAGGGAGTTTGCCGGGTTTCCGTACCAAAGTGATACCGGTTCCTAATTTATAAGCCAAAGCAGCCCCAAGGATGAAACCACGGGCTTCAATTCCGACAATCTGATCAATCTTCTCACCGACATAGCGATGAGCGAGAAGATCAACCATCCGCTGGAAACTTTTTGCATCAGACAACAAAGTTGTAATATCTTTAAACACTATCCCTTTTTTAGGAAAGTCGTGGATATCACGAATAATCTGCTTTAACTCATCCATTGATAAACTCCATATTTAATTTGATTATTTCCACAATCGGGAAAAGTCATTACATGTCATCATCAGACAAACAATTTTCCATAGATTTTCTCAATTTTGCCAGGCTCTTCGCTTCAATTTGGCGGATTCTTTCCCGGGTGACCCCAAATTTTTTCCCGATTGTATCAAGGGTTTGAGGATCACGATCTTCTAGTCCAAAACGGAGAGAAAGGACTTCGCGCTCATTCTCATTGAGATCTTCCATCCATCCCTGAACTTGGGTAAAACGATCCAGATCTTCAATTTTACGCACAGAATCAACAAGTTTTGTATCTTCAATAGTATCTATCAGACTATAGTCATTCCCCTCACCCAGAGGATGCTCTATCGAATAGGTTTTCTTCACTAAAATCATCATCCGCCGGACATGATTAACGTCAGTACCCATTGCTGCTGCAATTTCATCTATTTCAGGATCTCGCTTCAGGCGCTGGACGAGTTCACGACTGATTTTAACCAGCTTGTTGATATCATCAGCCACATGAACCGGCAGACGGATCGTTCGGCTTTGATTGACAATCGAACGCTCTATGGATTGTCGTATCCACCAGGTTGCATAGGTAGAAAACCGACACCCCTTGCTGACTTTAAACTTTTCAACGGCTTTGATCAAACCCAGGTTCCCCTCCTCAATTAAATCAAGGAAAGGTAAACCACGGTTCATATAACGCTTGGCAATTTTAACCACCAGACGTAGGTTTGATTCAATCATCCGCTCCCTGGCGGCAGCATCACCTTGCGCGATCAGCCCAGCCAGTTCTCTCTCATCCTCTGCGGTGAGGAGTTGATTTTTTTGAATTTCTTGCAGATAAAGTTTAATCGCATCTGCGGTGGCATGATCAGCAGCAACAGGAGCGCTGCTCCCCAGACCTCCCACTCTCTTTTTCTTAACTTTATTTCCAGCAACTCTCTTATCTTCTGGATCTAGCCCATCCATAGAGACCTCCACCTCAACTTGATAACATGACAATTCTTAATTTAATCGTGCAAAAAAATCATGGCAGGTACGAAATCGGGTTAACTGCAACCTTCCCCTTGCGTACTTCAAAATGGAGCCGCGGCTTGCCACCTGCTGGCGGAGTTCCAGAGAGGGCAATCCGCTCACCTTTACTAACATAATCCCCTTGCCTGACCAGGTTTTTACGATTAAATCCATAGACAGTAAACAGGTCATTCTCATGTTGCAGAATGATCAGATGTGCATATCCACTGACACCATCACCGCTGTAAATAACCTTGCCAGCTTCGGCTGCACTCACAACACTACCAGCGCTTACCGCTATCTCTATCCCTTTTCCACCACCAGCAACTGCCTGCTTGCTGAAAGAGCGGACGATGTCCCCACGTAGCGGCCAGTGTAACTTTTTAACCTGGGTTGCCTTTGACTTTAATACCGGTTGTTTTGATTTGGGTACAGAGGATATCGATTTCTTTTTTTTTGGCGGTTGTTTGGAAGATGTAACGGTTTTCTTCTTTGTTGGAGGCTTAACAACTTTACTGCTATTTTTTGGTTTTATCACCGGAACAGGCAAGACTTTTGTCGCCCCGGGAATGTAAAGACGGGTACCAACTGGAATTGCTGAAGGGTCGGAAACACCATTGACGCGAGCCAGATAAAGCTCATTGACATCGTAAGTACGGCTGATTCGATACAAAGTTTGACCGGGTTTCACGGTATGATGGATACCGGTTTCACAACCACCAAGCAACAGGCAGAATGCACCAAGCAAAAAGGGGTATATGACAAGAGTTTTCAGCCCAGAACTAATCATTGAGAACAATGCTGCCGAAGAAAATTTAATCTCTGGCGTGACCTTGTTTTTGTGAATAAAAAGATCATGTCCAATCCTGAAAAACTATCAAAGCTCAAAAGATATGTTTTGCTCTATCAAGAACAATCTTTGAGCCGAAGAATGACATCTATCAGAATAATGGGCAATAAGATTAGACAGTTGTTTAAACTATTTTTCGCCCTACGAGTATTCTGATTTTACTGAAAATAATATAGCATGATCACGACCGCAAAAAAAGTGGCAGGGCTCTCACAATGAAGGAACGGTGACATAAAAGGTGACACCAACAAAGACTACCAACCCTGCTCACCAATCAGGGGGACAAAACGACACCCCATCATCTGTTGTCGCTCAAAACTATCTTCGCTCTTACGGACGATCCGGATCAAAGTTTGTTGTTTCTGGTCCCCGACCGGCAACACAAGTTTCCCCCCGATCTCCAGTTGATCCAAATATTTTTGCGGAACATCTGGAGATCCTGCAGCGACCAGAATTCCGGAAAATGGAGACTGATCTTCCCAGCCAACTGTCCCATCACCAATTTTAATATTGATATTACTCAGCTGCAGCTGATCAAGAATTTTTCTGGCACGCCCTGCAAGAACAGCAATTCTTTCAATAGAATAAACTCGCTTGACTAACTTTGATAATACGGCGGTTTGATATCCGGAACCGGTACCAATTTCCAGGACTCTCTCATCCCCCTGCAGCTCGAGAGCAGCCGTCATAACTGCCACCATATAGGGCTGTGAAATAGTCTGCTTTTCTCCAATCGGCAAAGCTGCATCACCGTAAGCGTGGCTCTGCAACGCCGTTTCAACAAATAAATGGCGAGGAATCGTTAACATTGCATCAAGGACCCGCTGGTCAACAACTCCCCGTGCTGCAACCTGCTGCTCGACCATCCGCCTTCTGGCGATAGAAAAATCCATTAAAGTCCACCAAATAGTCGACCGGTCAACCAATACTCGATTGCCGTGTCGTTCTTCTTATAAAGGACAGCTGTTCGCAACGGGTTAACCGATAAACAAAGAGGACAAACACCAATAACGTGAGCGAGGAGAAATAACACCTGTTCTCTTTATACCAGATCTAAATCAAGTAAGAATTTACGGAGTTGAATCAAGTCAGCTCTGATTTCAACGAGAGCTTTTTCAGGAGAATGGGGGTCTGTCAGTGGCAAACGGAGTTGTTTCTCCGTCTGCAATTTTTTACGGGCACCGGCAATAGTAAAACCCTGACGATAAAGTAGTTCTTTTATCAACAGGGCAGTTTCAACATCCTTATGTCGGTAAAGACGCTGATTGGAACGACTTTTTATCGGCTGTAGTAGCGAAAATTCTGTTTCCCAATAACGCAACACATGGGTTTTCAGTTGCAGCAACGCTGCGACTTCACCAATTTTAAAATAGAGCTTATCGGGTATCTGTGGCACCAGCTCAGCTCGACATGATTAAGAGGTTTCGTTAATTGCAACCTTAAGCACTTGACTCGGCTTAAATGTCAAAATCTTACGGGCAGAAATTTCTATTTCACCGCCGGTTTGCGGATTTCTCCCTCGGCGGGAAGCTTTCTCTTTAACCACAAAATTACCAAACCCGGCAATTTTGATTTTTTCACCTTGCTCCAGAGTCGATTTCATCAAATCAAAAACCATCTCGACAATGGCAGCGGACTCTTTCTTGGAGAAGCCGGTTGTCAGATAAACACTTTCAATAAGGTCTGCTTTGGTCATAATCACTCCCACTAAAGCCTGATATCGTTCTTATGGAGCCCACTATCTATCTGTTTTCTCTGGATTTATACCATACAGATTATCAGTCTGCAAGTTCAATTAACGAATTTCTGCATTCAGCTGATGGCAGAGAGATCGAATCAATTTATCATGTGATTTTGTCACCTCAGCCTCAGTCAAGGTTTTCTCCAGGTCAAGATAACGAACCCTGATGGCAAGACTCTTTTTACCATCGGGAACACCTTTACCTGTATATAGATCAAAAATAATTGCGCTGTCAAAAAACTTAACTTTACCTCGGTTTACAATCTCCATAACTTGCGCTGCAGTGACCGTTTCATCCAGTAATAAAGCACTATCACGAATCACATCGGGAAAACGTGAAAGAGGTTTGAACTGACCATGCTCTCCAGATACAGCAATAATCGCTTCTACATTGAGCTCAAATAGATAGACCGGTTGGTCAATATTGAAATTAGTCAAAACATCTGGATGAACCTCACCGAGAAAACCAAGCTGTTGCTGTCCCGACGTCAAACAACAAGATTTCCCTGGATGCAGATAGGGTTGAGAGCTATCAGAGACAAAAGAAACGTTTAAAATACCACTGGTTGCAAGTATTTCTTCAACGACTCCTTTGAGATCATAAAAATCGACAGGAACGGTAGTTTGTGCCCACCCTTCGGGTTCACGCTGTCCAGACATAACCGCTGTCAATGAGAGCTGCTCAATACACGCGCCACCCTCTTTCGGGGTAAGAAATAACGGCCGTAATTCAAACAGGCGCAAATCAGAACTGCGGAAGTTCAAATTGCGGGATACTGTTTCAAGCAGACTGGGGACCAAGCTGGTTCGCATAACTGACTGATCTTCCGACAGAGGATTTAAAATTTCAACCTGTACGGAACGTCTGTCATCAGCGCTGATCCCAATCTTCTCAATACTATCGGTCGCAACGAAGGAGTAGTTAATTGCCTCTGAGAACCCTACAGCAACCATCTCCAACTGGAGTGTTTTTTGAAGATTCTGACGCAGTGGCGGTAATTTTGCGTCAACAGTACCGACCGGCATGGTGACCGGAATTCGGTCGTAACCATAGAGGCGAGCAACCTCCTCAATAAGATCCACTTCACGCTCCAAATCGGGACGAAAACTGGGAACCTTTACCCGTAGAGAGTCAGAACCCGCACCGGCTTCAACCTGCAAACCGATTGATTCAAACAATCTCTGAATCATTTCACGATCAACAGGAATATCAAGCAGCGCTTTAGTTTTCTGAATATTTATCTCAATATTGACCGGTTCCAGGTGTCGAGGGTAGACATCGATCATACCGGACAGAATCTCCCCTCCGCTCACTTCTGCGATAAGAGCGGCCGCTCGATCCAGGGCGACCGGAATCATATCAATATCAGCACCACGCTCAAAACGGTGTGATGATTCGGTATGCAAACCATGCCGCTTGCTGGTACGTCTGATCATCGTTGGTTTAAAATATGCAGCTTCAAGTAAAATTGTTTCGGTATCATCTTTAACTTCAGAATCGAGGCCACCCATAACGCCAGCCATGGCGACCGGTTGCTGTCCATCACAAATCATCAGGTCTTCAGAGGTGAGAGAATGAATCTGCTCATCCAATGTGGTGAATTTTTCTTCCTGCTGAGCCGATTTGACAACTATTTTTCCCCCATGCAAATATCTGAAATCAAATGCATGCAGAGGATGTCCCAGCTCCAACATGACATAGTTCGTGACATCAACAACATTGTTGATAGATCGCATCCCTACCGCTTCCAAACGGTGAACCAGCCAGTCTGGTGATGGACCAATCTTTACGTCCCTGATCATTCGGGCAGCATAACGTGGGCAGCCATCTGTATTTTCAATAGTCACAGAAGCTTTTTCTGCTACTGCTGATTCGACTTCACTCAGTTGTGGTAGGGGGATTTTCAATTTTTCACCACAAAGGGCAGCAACTTCCCGAGCAACACCGACAACACTCAGACAATCGGGTCGATTTGGGGTCAAATCTAACTCAATCTGATAATCCTTCAAGCCGAGGGCATCAAAAACCGGCTGTCCCAGGGGTAAGTCGGGAGGGAGAATCATAATACCGGGAGAATCTTCGGCCAGGGCCAACTCTTTTTCGGAACAAAGCATCCCGAGGGAGACCTGACCACGAATCTTGGATTTTTTTATTTTAAAATCACCCGGTAAAGTTGTACCCGGTTGAGCTAAAGCGATGAGATCACCAGTTCTATGATTCGTTGCACCACAGACAACCTGAACGATATCGGACCCGGTATTGACCTGACAAACAGTCAATCGATCGGCATCAGGGTGTGCTTCTACCGAATCGAGCTGTGCGACGATGACCGAGTCAAGTTCTCCACCGATATTAACCAGTGCATCGACCTCAAGACCCGCCATGGTCAAACGGTCACAAAGTTCTTCGGCGGTAAGCTGAAAATTTACAAATTCTTTTAACCAGTTGTAGGTGACTATCATTTATTGAATCCCTTACCCAATATCAAAACTGCTTGAGAAAACGGAGGTCATTATCAAAAAATAAGCGTAGGTCATTGACACCATATTTCAACATGGCAATCCGCTCCAGCCCCATCCCAAAAGCAAATCCACTATATTTTTCAACATCATAGTTGACCGACCTGAATACCTCCGGGTCAATCATTCCACAACCAAGAATTTCCAGCCAGCCGGTTTTTCCACAAACGCGACACCCTTTACCACCGCAGATAACACATTCAATGTCAACCTCAGCACTCGGCTCAGTGAAAGGGAAAAACGAGGGGCGGAAACGGACTTTATGCCCCTGACCAAAATATTCATTGAGAAAGTGGGTGAGGACCCCTTTCAAGTCACCAAAGGTCACTTTGTCATCAACCAAGAACCCCTCGACCTGGTGAAACATTGGGCTGTGGGTGATATCTGAGTCCCGTCGGTAAACTGTCCCTGGAGCAATGATCCGAACTGGCGGTTTATGTTCCAGCATTGTGCGTATCTGCACCGGTGACGTATGGGTACGTAACACCTGGTCATCTTTAATATAAAACGTATCCTGCATATCCCTTGCGGGGTGATCCTTGGGGATATTAAGTGCCTCAAAATTGTAGAAATCCTGTTCAATCTCTGGCCCCTCAGCGACAGCAAAGCCGAGTCGGGAAAAGATCTCAACAACTTCATTGGTGACCAGAGTGACCGGATGTAAATTGCCGCTGACAGTTTTTCTACCCGGGAGTGTCACATCAATTTTCTCATTGGCCAACCTTGCTGCAACATCCCGCTGTTGCAACTCCAATTGACGATCAATAAAGTAGTTTTCAAATAGATCCTTCAGGGTATTAACCAAATTTCCTATGATCGGGCGCTCTTCTGCCGAAAGGTCACGCATCCCCTTCATAACTTCAGTAAGCGAACCCTTTTTCCCGAGAATCTTTACCCTTACATTCTGCAGAACATTAAGATCATCAGCCTGCTTTAAAGCTGATAATGCGTCCTGTTGTAATTGGCGTAAACGTTCTTTCATGTGACAAATCCGTAATCAGAGCAAACCCGCAAAAGTGGGTATCATTGTGCTACTAAATTTAAAAACTGACCGCCCAAAAACAAAAAAGGGAGATGAAGACAATCGCTTCACCTCCCGGAATCAGCTGAAAACAGCTTATTGCAACTGAGCCTTGGCTGTTTCGGCAACAACCGTAAAACCTGCCGGATCATTCACGGCAAGATCTGCCATAATTTTTCGATCCAAAGCAACTTCAGCTTTCTTCAAACCGTAAATCATGCGGCTGTAAGAGAGTCCGTTATCGCGTGCTGCAGCATTAATTCTTGCAATCCAGAGAGCCCTGAAATCACGTTTCTTAACCCGCCGATCACGATAAGCATAATTAAGAGCCCGGTCAACAGCTTCTGTTGCTGAGCGAAACAACTTACTCCTTGCGCCACGGTAACCTTTGGCAAGTTTCAGAACTTTATTACGACGACGTCTGGCTTTAAATCCTCTTTTTACTCTTGGCATCTCGCTTGCTCCTTCTCATAAATAGTTTTTCGGCATCTGCCGTGGCAGGATCTGCAGGGGGAGATCGTCCCCACAGTTCACAACCGCACTGCAAGAAAGCAGTAAGTCAACCTACAAATACGGAACTAATTGGGCAACATTCTTTGAATCGGACTTTGCAACAATAATCGACTGACGCAATGAACGCTTCCGCTTGGTTGTCTTCTTGGTCAGGATATGGCTGGTATAAGCTTTATTCCGACGAATTTTACCGGTACCAGTTTTGCGAAAACGCTTGGCGGCACCACGATTTGTTTTAATCTTAGGCATCTTTTACTCCTGTAACATTCACTGTGATCTGTTTAATAATATTTAATTTATTTCTTTATTGGACCAATCATCATAGTCATGAAACGCCCCATTTTACTCGGATGAGACTCTACCTGACCAATATCTTTCAAAGCTTCTACCGCCTTCTTCAATTGCTTCATCCCCTGATCCGGATGGGCATTTTCGCGGCCACGAAACATGATCGTCAATTTAACTTTATTCCCCTCTTCGAGGAAACGACGGGCGTGTTTGATTTTAAACTGAAAATCATGGTCATCGGTCTTCGGTCGCATTTTAACTTCTTTAATTTCAACCTTAACCTGTTTTTTTTTGGCATCTGAAGCGCGTTTAGCCTGCTGATACTTATATTTGCCGTAGTCCATAACCCGACAAACAGGAGGGTCCGCCTGAGGTGATACCTCCACTAAATCAAGACCCTGCTCTAAAGCAAGATCTAACGCTTGCTCGGTACTCAGAATTCCCAACTGACCACCTGCGTCATCAATGACCCGCACTTGCCGAGCACTAATAGCCTCATTAATATTCGCTTCTTTAGCTATGACCTCGCTCCTCTGTTCTCGATAAAAGGGATAAAACCAAACAACGAAAAGACCCACTGTGGGTCTTTATTGCAACCTATATTATTTATAAGCAGCAGTTTCTGATTGAAGCATACCTATAAAGTCAGAGACAGTCATTGGCTCCAAGCTTTTTCCATCTCTAAAACGTGGGGCAATAGTTTGACTCTCCATCTCACGATCACCAATGACCAGCATGTAGGGAACCTTGGCCATTTGTGCTTCGCGGATCTTGAAGCCCAGTTTCTCATTACGCAGGTCAAGCTCAACACGTACACCAACATCACGCAGTTGCTCAAAAACCTGTTGTGCGTAAGCAGCTTGACTATCGGTAACATTCAAAACTATCGCCTGAACCGGCGAAAGCCAGAGCGGGAAACTTCCTGCATAATGTTCAATTA
>JAOZQF010000005.1 GCA_029932345.1 Desulfuromusa sp.
TGAAATTTAAATTGTTCCATAAATTACCTCGTTATGAAAAATCCCCCTCAATCCCCATTTTTCTAAGGGGGAAGGTTAAAAGTTCCCCTCTTTGGCAAAAAGGGGCTGGGGGAGATTTAAAATCAGATTTAACGTTGGCACCTTGGACAGAAGAAAGTTGAGCGTTGTCCCAAGCGTTGACTGTGGATAGGTTGGCCACAGGTCACACAGGGATCACCACAACGACCATAAACCTGCAGTTGTTGAGTAAAGTAGCCAGGTTTACCGTCCGCCTGAATAAAATCATTGATCGTTGTTCCACCGGCAGAGATTGCCTGAGTCAAAATCACTTTGATTGCCTGCACCAGAAGCTCATAACGTTTAAGTGAAACCCTTCCGGCCGCACGATCAGGACGGATAGCAGCACGAAACAGAGCCTCACTCGCATAGATATTTCCCACCCCGACGACAGTTTTCTGCTCCATGATGAACTGTTTAATCGTCAGTTTTCTCCCTCGGGAAAGGGCATAAAGAGATGCGCTATTAAAGGTATCGGTGAGGGGTTCCGGCCCAAGATGACAGAGTAGTTTATGTTGATAGGGATCGGAATCGGTGTAAATAAATGCCCCAAATTTGCGTGGGTCGGTCAAACGGAGACACTGCCCATCGGTAAAAATCAGATCGACATGATCGTGTTTCTGTTCTGTTGCCCCCGCCGGAACAATCCGTAAGCTGCCTGACATCCCCAAATGGAGAATGATCACCCCACGATCACAGAATAACAGGAGATATTTGGCCCGTCGCTCAACCTTAAGGATCTTCTGCCCCGGTAACCGGTGACAAAGGGTCGGATCGAGTCGCCAGCGCAACTTAGCGGTTCTGAAAATACACTCCAGAATGGTGCGATCAACCACATGAGGGGCAATTCCACGGAGGGTTGTTTCAACTTCAGGTAACTCTGGCATAACTAAGGAGCCTGTCAGACATTGCAAGAATCTACTACAAAATCACCTGCTCAGTTCATATTTCCGTATGTTTTCGACAAATAGCAGGACTATTCACTTTCAAATCTACGAAAATCTGCCCTCGATCAGTCGATTCTTCGCTACGATCCGCAAAGTCCGACGGACTCCTAGAAACGGATCTTTTGTGCAATATTGTCAAAATGGTGAAAATCAATCTCTTCTGCTGGACCGGGATAATCATCTGCTCCCAGTTTCTGTGCCGAGTGGTAACGCCACCCTTCATCGGTTTCAAGCAGCAAGGCGAGTTCATAAAAAAATTGAGAGCGGGTTTCAGTGACCAGTTCCATCACCAGAAGCGCTTCCAGTTGTCCCTCTGCTACACACCGTTGCCGCAAGCAGGACCAGTTTTTGATCTCAATAACACCTAACTGTTGCCGGGCAAAACGGAAATAGGTGCTACGGCTACTAAATTGCTGGAGAAAGGGTGCTTCAGGGTGATAACTGTCATAAACAGCAGCGTAATCGCCACGACTCAAAGCGGAGAAACGACTCTCCAGGAATTGCAGTACCGTCATGATGAATCTCACAAAAAAATATGCTAGCTAAGCAAAAATTTCGACCGCCATGGCGCAGTAGATTTTCAAGGGCGAAGGCATACGTAAGTATGTCGAGGTCACGAAAAACTACTGCAACACCGGAGGGCGGACTTTTTGCGACGCTATCATCACTCTTTCAACCTCGGATCAAGGGCATCACGAACCCCCTCACCCAGAAGGTTATAACCCAGAACAGTAATTAAAATTGCCAGACCGGGAAAGACTGACAGCCACCAGGCACTGCCAAGGGTTTGCTTACCGACAATCAACATATTCCCCCACGAGGGGGTTGGCGGCTGAACCCCGATGCCGAGAAAAGAGAGGGCGCTTTCGGTCAAAATAGCCCCTGCGACTCCGAGGGTAGCAGAAACAAGAATTGGTGACATGGCATTGGGGAGAATATGGCGAAAGATAAGTCTCAAATCAGAAGCGCCAAGAGCCTGTGCGGCAAGGACAAAATCGCGCTGACGCAAACTGAGAAACTCGGCACGAATCAAACGTGCCACCCCCATCCAACTGGTTAATCCAATCACAATCATAATGTTCCAGATTGATGGATTCAGAAATGCAATCACCGCCAGGATCAAAAAGAAAGTTGGAAAGCACAACATAATATCAACAAAACGCATCACCACCGCGTCAACCCAACTCCCGTAATAGCCAGCTAGAGCACCGAGAATAATACCAATAATCGTTGAAATTCCAACCGCAACAAATCCAACTAATAGAGAAATTCTTGCCCCATAAAGCATCCGGATAAACACCTCTCGCCCTAAATCATCAGTGCCGAAAGGGTGCTTCATGCTGGGAGGGAGGAGGCTCTGTCCAACATCGATAGCCGCAGGATCAGCACTGCTGAATGAAGCAGCTGCAGCCATCAGGAACATCACCAGAACGATTCCGGCTCCGGTCAGGGCCATCCGATTATGGCGTATCCGCTGCCAGACAACATCAAAAAGAAATATACGTCGAGACCGCGATATCATCAGTTAAACTTTATCCGTTCTATATCAAGCACACTCAAGACCCCTTTTTCCTTCAATAATTCAAGGAGCAGGTCAAGACGCGGGTCTACTGTGGAGGTAGCAGCGAAATCAACAACATCATAATCAAGTACACTCTTTTCAACCTCCGCTTCAGGTGATTCTTGCAACTCTTTTGGAGAGTTGTTTTGTATCGCTTGTTCAATTTCAGCTTCGACAGCTAATACTGGGATAACTCTACACCCGGTTGCAAATTGTAGATCATCAACTAATTTGAGATTGGTCGGGTCAGTCATTGCGACCCGTAATATTTTTTCTTTAGCGGTTTTACGCAATTCAATGGGAATAACCATCAGTTCCAACATCCGCTCAGCCGACAATAACGCCATAAGCGACTCGGGAACTTTAAGTTCCTGTAGAGAGATCCTGGAGTATTCTGCCTGCGATTCCAGAAATTCAACAATTGTCTCTTCCGGCAAATAACCAAGCTTAACCAGGGCGCTACCAACTTGACCACCCAGATTACGCTGCAAAGAGAGTGCTGATTCCAGTTGAAACTGATCTATCAACCCGGCTTCCAACAACATTTCCCCTAGACGATTGGCATTAATTTGCATAAAACTCCCTCTTCAATTCTAGTTTTTTACCCATCATGCTGAGTCACCCCCTTGGTGATTATGACGAATCCGCGGATCGGCCAGAGCATAACAGATATCCGCTAACAGGTTTCCCAACAGGGTTAGAACGGCACCCATCACCAAGATCCCCATGATCAATGGATAGTCCCGCATCATCACCCCATCATAAAAAAGTTTTCCCATTCCTGGAATAGCAAAAATAGTTTCAAAAATCACACTGCCACCGATCAGGCCCGGTACGGAGAGACCCAGAATCGTAATAACCGGCAACAAGGCGTTGCGTAGAGCATGCTTGTAAATAACGGTTCGTTCTGACAGCCCCTTAGCTCGGGCAGTCAGGATATAATCCTGCCGAATCACTTCCAACATATTCGAGCGCATATAACGGGAGAACCCTGCCAGACCACCGATGGCAGAGACAAAAACCGGCAGAATCAGGTGACTGATTCGATCGAGTATCTGCTCTCCCCAGCTCAGGTAGTCGTAGCCAAGAGATTTCAGACCAGAAACCGGCAACACTCCCAGACGAACCCCGAACCAATCCATCAGGAGAAGCGCCAACCAGAACGACGGCATGGCAAAGCCGGTAAAAACCATAATTGTGGTGATCCGATCAAAACCGGAATTTCGTTGTATCGCAGAGATAATTCCCAGCGGGATAGAGACCGCGAGAATCAGAATAATCGAAAGAACATTAAGTAAAATAGTGACCGGCAACCGTTCTAAAACTTTATCTAAAACCGGTCGACGATCCGTGGCGAAAGATTCACCAAAATCGAGTTGCACCAAACGAGACAGCCACTTGCCATACTGGATATAAAGGGGTTGATCAAGTCCATACTCTGCACGCAAACGTTCCTGAAGTTCAGAACTCGCCTGTGGGTTGAGCTGCGTCTGCAGATCCGTTGGCTCACCTGGGGCCAGATGGATCACCACAAATGAGATCAGGGTGATCCCCAGCAGCAATGGAATCAGCAGCAATAGCCGTTTAATAATATAACTCAGCATAAAATTCTCAAAAAATAAATATCGGTTCAGCGGGCATATTTTTGCTCTGTTTTGGGGACGAACCACTTATTAAAATTATAGCGTATCCCGGCCGGTGCTGGTTTGACCTCACGAAATCGCTTGGATACTGCGGGCAAAG
Source organism: Desulfuromusa sp. (assembly GCA_029932345.1). Classification (GTDB taxonomy): domain Bacteria; phylum Desulfobacterota; class Desulfuromonadia; order Desulfuromonadales; family Geopsychrobacteraceae; genus Desulfuromusa. The sequence goes on from JAOZQF010000005.1 coordinate 4,309, forward strand.
CCTCACCGACATAGAGAAAAGTGTAAGGTTGCTCTTCTGCCAGTATTTCCTGAAAACGGTCATAAAAAACTTTGCGTTGCTGGGGATCAAAAATCCTCCGACCCTCTTCCAATAAATTGTCCACTTCGCCGTTTTTAAAACCAATAAAGTTCAGTTCACGAGGACCAGTCTTACTGGAATGCCAGATATTATACTGATCCGGTTCCGGACCACCGGTCCAGCCGAGAATTGTTGCATCAAAATTTCCCGGGTTGATGAACTCCTTGAGAAACGTCGCCCATTCAATAATCCGTAATTGAACCTTGACGCCAATCTCTTTGAAGCGCCGCTGAATAATTTCACCGGTTTTTGAACGGAGATCGTTACCCTGATTGGTGACAATGGTAAATGCCAACTCCTTGCCATCCTTGTCCAACACACCATTGCCATCACTGTCTTGCCATCCGGCTTCAGCTAAAAGTTCTCTGGCTTTATCTGGATTATATCCATATTTGGGAACATCATCATTATAAACCCAGGTATCAGGCTTGTATGGTCCGGTTGCCACCTTACCATAGCCGAGCAGGACACCATCAATGAGTTCCTGCTTATTGATGGCATAGGAAAGAGCTTGCCTGACCCGCTTATCCTGAAACAGGGGACGCTTCAAATTATAGCCAAGGTAGGTATAACCAAAATTCAGGTAGCGATACTTATTATACAAGCGCCTGAATGCGGGAGTATCGGTCTGTCGATCAAACTGCAACGGGGAGAGCCCCATATAATCAAGACTGCCGGTTTGTAATTCCAGAAACTGGGTCGAAATATCAGGAATAATTCGATAAACAACCCGCTTGATGTAGGGCTGTCCCTCAAAATAGTCGGGATTTGAGTCAAGGACGATTTTCTCCCCCCCGAGCCATTCAGAAAAACGGTAGGGACCGGTTCCAATGGGTTTACGTGCCAACGGGCTCTTGGTGATCTCCTCCCCTTCCAACAAATGACGGGGGTGAATTGACATCGCCCAACTCATCAACGCCGGGGCATAGGGTTTGTCATAATGAACGATGAAAGTATACGGATCAGGGGTTTCAACCCCGGTCACCTGTTTGAACGATTCAGCATAAGCGGTCGGAGTTTTTGGATCGATATAAAGCTGGTAGTTAAATTTTACATCTGCTGAGGTAAACGGTGCTCCATCATGCCAGGTCACCCCTTTACGCAGGTGGAAAGTGATCGTTAAATTATCATCTGAAACATCCCATGACTCCGCCAGTTCCCCCTCTATCTGCAAATTTTTATCGTAACGAACCAAACCGTTATAAATCAGCCCATTGATCTCACTCGAAGCGGAATCAGAAGCCAGAACCGGCAACAGAGTGCTGGCATCCCCGATTGAAGATTCAATAAATGTATCGCCAAATTCCGGGACATGGGCCTCTGCTACCCCAGGATGACTGGTTTCATTACGGTTGTTGCAGCCGCCAAGCAACAGTAGCAGGAAAACGATAAAAACAGGCCGATAGCTCTGTGCAAAAATAGTTTTCACCCGTCTATTCCAGTTCATTCGGTCAATACCTCAACCGGGATATTGTTGTGTGCTTTCAAAGATAATCTGGCGGGGTCAATCTTTGCATTGATCCGCAGCTCAGAGAGTTCCAGCTTGACTCGGGTCTTCTCCAATGGCATATCAATCTTGATCCGTCGGGGGAACTGACTTGTCTTAGAGAAGTTTTGATAATCAACCAGCAGATATTTCTCCCCATCAGTAAAATAGTAACTACCGACCATCCTGAGTTGCCGATCAAATAATAATTCCTGCCGATTGTTGTAGTTATCTGACAAAGTCAAGGTTAAGTATTTTGCTGACACAGTAACATTGCTGTGCCGATACGCAATCAACGGTGGTCCATACAACAGCAGGGAGAGCAGATCTTCAACTGCCAGGGGAACCCGTATAAAACGATAAAGATTTTCATAACTGGCCGGCCCACGGAAGAACCTGCCAGGAACAGTTGTATTAAGAAATACCGACAAAGTTTCGCCGTCAGAAGCCATCTGTAGCAGCAGCTGACCAAATCCACTGAGGATATCAGCCCGTAGGTGATCCGGTTTTTGCAACAGCAGAAACTGCTGGCTGGAAAAATACTTACCTCCGCTGGTCAGAGACACACTCGCAGCGGTATCCAAGGATGAATAACGCTCCGAATTAGCTGTGACACTCTTCAGTAACTGCTGAGCCGTAGGGACCTCGTTCCAGACCGGTTCTGCATGGTGAATACAGCCACACAGCAAGAACAGCAGCAATAAAATCAACCAACGCATTATGGTCTCTCCAACGGCAGCTGTCTGAGTTTTTCTTCAACCGAGACTGAATGAGGATCTTTTTTTAATGCAGCCCGATACGCTGACTCCGCCTCATCCCAAAGTTTCATGGCCCGATAAAGATCCCCGAGATGCTCTTGAATCACCGCATCATCCGGATTGAGTTCAATAGCCTTTTCCAGCTGCTCACGACTTTCAGAATAGCGACCCATTTTAAAAAGTATCCACCCCAATGTATCAACGATATAGCCACTTGGTTTTATCGCCAGCGCTTTCTCTGCCCGAGACAGGGCTAATTCCAGATCAAGTCCGCTTTCGGCCTGTCCATAAGCGAGAAAATTTAAAGCATCAGGATTGGCATCATCTATCAATAGAATTTTTTCCATAACCGCTGTTGCAGACTGGTGTTCAGCCGATTTTTCATAGAGCACCCCAAGTTGGTAGAGCAACTGTACCGACTCGGGATATTTCTCCACGCCAGCAAGAGCGATCTCAATCGCCTGTTTATAGTCGCCACTATCGCCGAGAAAAACAACAAGATAGTAATATAAATCCGGGCGCTCGATATCCTGTTCAAGCAACTGCTGTAATATTGAAATAGCCCGTTCGTTCTGTTGAGATCGTTGATACAGATAAGCCAACTGCAGTGACGCTTCAGGATAAATTGGGGCATCAGCGGACAGCGGCTCCAGAACAGCAATCGCCTCTGCCAACTTCTCCTGCTCCGAGAGAGCCAAAGCGAGATAGTAACGACTGTCCCCCTCAGCATCACCTGTTTCCAGTAACAAACGAAACGTACTCTCGGCTTCGGTCCATCGTTCACGTTCTAACTGAATCAAGCCGATTTGATTCAAAGTTTTCACATTGCCGGGAAACTGTTGCTGAACCGCTTCAAGTTGGGCAAGAGCAGCGTCTAACTGGTTACGCTCAAGAAAATTTTGTGCAAGTCGTTGCCTGACCGCCGCCCCTCTCGGGTTTCTGATAATATAAGATTGATACAATTTCAAGGCAGCAGCAGGATCTTCCTGCTCCAATAGTTTTCCAAATTCCAGGACGACCTGCGACTGATCAGGTTGCCGCTGCAGCAACTGACGATAGATTGCAAAGGCCTTCTCCGGATGTTCTTCAAGCAGGTAAAGACGTGCCAGTGTAAGACTGGCAAGCTCGGCGTCTGGATGGTCTTGAAGCATGGCCTCCAATACCGCTATTGCCTCACCGTTCCTCTCCAGCCGAGCAAGTGCCATCGCCATACGTAGCGACAATACTGCGCTTTCGGGTTTTAACTGTGATGCTCGGCGAAAATGGTCAATGGCCAGAGTATACTTCTGCTGAAAGCTGAAAACATCTCCCAGCAGTTCGTGACCAGCAACATTTTCTGGATTCTCCGCCAACAGATTTTCCAAAACAGCAACTGCACGCTCCGGTTGTTGTCGATGTAAAAAAGCTCGGGAGAGTATCAGCTGTAAATATTCGGATTGCGGATCGAAACTGATAGCCTGTTCAAGGGCATCTATTGCCTCGTCCCAGCGATTTTCAGCTCCAAGAATCCTGAATTTACTGAAGAAAAAAAATGCTTTTGCGTCTGGATTGGTCAACTCCGACCGATACTTGACGGAGTGTGTACTTTCCTGGGCAGGCAATTGAGTTTGATTGACAGCAACACAACCGGAAATCATGATCAGGGCAGGAACCAGGCTGAAAGCTATTCTTTTAACACTTGCAACAGGATGAATCTTCAAAAACTGGTCCTTCAGACTAAAAGTGAAATTATAAAAAAAGTGTAACTTAGATTAAGTAGCACACTCATTTCACGGGGGTCAAATCCTTTAAAAACCGTTTGACTGACGCAAAGTTGAAATATCGGTCGAACCGCTTCTATGTGAAATTTATAATTAGTTGTTGTAATTCTACTCTGGCCGGATTAATCTGTAGTATACTCGATAATTATCGGGGAAAGGTACCACCATCTTTTCAGAACTTTATTAGATCTGGAGAAGGTCTGCTGATGAGGGAATCGCAAAAAAGTTCAATCAGAGAAGCGTGGATTCTCTGCCTGGTTCTAGGCATGATCATGATTAATTTCCCTTTTATCCATATTTTCAGCTCGGCACAATTGATTTTTGGCGTACCAAAACTGGTTCTCTATTTCTTTATCGGCTGGCCAACGTCAATTATTGTTATATGGTACTTTGTCCGCCACATAGGAAAAGAGCCACAAGATAGTTCCGTTGTGACAGAGGACAAGAGCGAACCATGATAGCGGCAAAAAGCATCCTCTTCATGTCTGTCATCTCTACAAAAACCGTCTTACTCATTTCACTCGGCTATTTTATCCTCCTGTTTCTGGTTGCCTGTTACGCCGAAAAATGCCGCAAGATGGACAACTGCCTGCTAAAAAATTCCCATGTTTACTCACTATCGCTGGCTGTCTATTGTACCAGTTGGACATTCTACGGCAGTGTTGGCAAAGCGGCAACCAGTGGTCTGGAATTTCTACCGATTTATCTTGGACCCACCCTGATTGCTTTTACCTGGTGGTTTTTACTCCGTAAAATGTTGCTTATCAGTAGACAACAAAATATCACCAGTATTGCCGACTTTCTTTCCAGTCGTTATGACCGCTCCACAACTTTAGGTGCAATCGTTACCCTGTTTGCAGTCTTTGGTATCACCCCCTACATAGCTCTTCAACTCAAAGCGATTTCTCAGACGTTAAGTATCCTGACGATGCCGGTAACGGCTTTTAGTTCAGGGGCGGGGAACCTCTTTCCAGTCAGTATAGATATTGCGTTCCTGGTTGCCCTGTTACTGGCAATATTCGGCATGTTGTTCGGGGCCAGAAGCCTGGATTCCTCAGAGAAACATGAGGGGTTGGTTGTCGCAGTTGCCTTTGAATCTATCGTTAAGTTAATCTCTTTTCTCGCCGTTGGTATATTTGTTACCTATGGTCTTTTTGATGGATTTATCGATATTTTTCAACGTTTTTTAGTCCAATTTCCAGAACGCCAGAACCTCCTGCTCCTCGGGACAGATCAAACCCCCTATACAAAATGGTTTACATTAATTGTTCTGTCGATGATGGCGGTGATGTTTCTACCCCGCCAATTTCACATTATGATCACCGAAAACACCGATGAGGAACATATCAAATCGGCAATGTGGAAATTCCCTGCATACCTTTTTTTGATAAATCTATTTGTTTTGCCGATTGCTCTTGGTGGTCTGATTCTGAATGGGGGCGATACAACTCATGCAGATTACTTTGTTCTGACCCTCCCCATGTCAGCAGGCCACCCCTGGTTAGCGCTGCTGGTCTTTATTGGAGGAATCTCTGCCTCGGCCGGGATGGTCATGGTTTCTTCGGTAACAACGGCAACGATGATTCTTAATCATCTGGTCATGCCAGTCATTCTCAAATTGAACCTAAAGGCCCAGAACCTCTCCCGTGTCCTGATTAATATTAAGCGACTCGGAATCCTCGGGGTTATTTTTATTGGCTATATCTACTTTAAAGCAATCGGTGATTCCTATGCTCTAGTTAATATGGGACTGATATCTTTTGCTGCAGTTACCCAATTTGCGCCAGCCGTCATCGGTGGTCTTTTCTGGAAAAGAGCCAACCGTAAAGCTGCAATCGCAGGAATCAGTTTTGGCTTTGTCCTATGGTTTTATACCCTGCTGGTTCCATCATTTGTCCGTTCAGGCTGGCTCAATTCTGACATTCTGAACAATGGTCCCTATGGAATCAGTTTACTCAAGCCCCTGGAGTTATTTGGGCTACATGGATTTGATATTTATACCCATTCCCTGTTCTGGAGTATGCTTTTCAACCTGGCAGCCTATTTAATTCTATCTTTTTTTGCTAAACAGACTGAATCTGAAGCACTTCAAGCGGAAACCTTTGTCGACATCTATCTGGATCAACCATTACAAGCTGAAAACTTAAAACGGATCAGTAAGGCACCGACGATCATGGAATTTGTTGAGTTGATGTCCAAGTTTATCGGTGAAAAAACTGCACAGGATGCCATCGCCGAATATCTGAATCAGCAGGAAATCAGTGCCAAAGGTGAGCTTTCTGATCATGACATTCCACAGCTGAAAAGATTTACAGAGCGGACGCTGGCTGGTCATGTCGGTGCGGCTCCGGCGCGGATCATATTGGATAATTACCTCTCCGCCCGTGGTAGTGAGATGGAAGATGTTTTTGATATTTTTGGTACAGTCACGATCGATCATGCCTCCAGTCGTGAGCAATTAAGTGTTTTGTATGACGCAGCCCAAATTGTTGCCAGTGAAGGAGATTTCCAGAAGACTCTCGACGGGATCCTTGAATTACTGGCTCAACAGTTTAAATTTGATCTCTGTGTGATCCGTTTTCTGGAACCAGAATCGATGACACTGATGGTCAAAAGTCTGGTTGGGACATCCTCGGAACATTTTGGCCAGTTTGAGCGCAATCCCAATATGGATACCTATATTGGACAAGCATTTATGACCAGCACCACCACGGTTGTCAATGATACCGATAACATCGACAAACCTGCATCAGCTCAACATATCAAGCGAGATGGTATCACCTGTCTGGCCCATACGCCGATTGTATTTGAAGGGGAGACAATCGGCATCCTTTCGGCTTTTTCTAAAACTGCAAAAGGGATTTTCACTAAAGAATTTATTGCCCTGTTTGAAAACCTGGCGGGTCAGGTTGGAATTGCCTGGCGTAATGACCAACAGCTACAAAAACTGCTTCAGGGGCGTGAACAAGAGCGGGAAATGCAGATCGCCAAGGACATTCAAAAAGGACTTCTCCCAACCAACCTTCCCACCTCAGGGAATATTGCCATTGCAGGACTCTGTGTGCCGGCTCACCAGGTGGGAGGGGATTATTATGATTTCATTGAGCGCGACAACTCATGCTACGACTTGATCATTGCTGATGTGTCGGGGCACAATATCGGGTCAGCGCTGATTATGGCTGAAACACGCACCTTTATCCATGCACGGATACAAGATATTAAGCAGCCGGCAGAGATGTTACAGGAACTTAACGGTTATTTTCTTAAAGATCTTGATCGTTCAGACCTGTTTGTCACGATGTTTTATCTGCAGTATAATCCCCAGAATCATCGAATCATTTATGGAAACGCCGGTCACAACACTCCCCTTGTTTGGAAAAAACGAAAACAACAAATAGAAATTCTGGATACCGAAGGTTTGATTTTCGGAATTAAAAAAGATATTTCTTTTGAGCAAAGAGCCACGGACCTTGAGCCGGGAGATGTTTTGTTGCTTTATACTGATGGAATCATTGAAGCCGAAAACAAAGACAACGTTTTCTTCGGCATAGAGAGACTCAGTAAAGTCCTTGAGGAGAGTGACGACCTGGATCCACCGGAGTTGATCGAAAGAATCATGACTCAAGGGAGAATTTTTACCGGCCGGCGCCATTTTATTGATGATGTTACTCTGGTTGCTATGAAGGTTTTAAAATAATCATTTGTGACATTGATTTAGTACCACCATAAAGGAAATAAGGTATAATATAAGAAATCAAAAATCCCGCAACGACACTAATAAGAAAAGAAGGAGAATTTAGATGCAGTTAAAAATGACCGAACAGGACGACATTGTAAACCTGATTATTGAAGAAGAGCGAATGGACGCCCATAATAGCGGCGACCTTAAGGAGCAGATGTTGCAGTTGTTTGATGAAGGAAAATGCAACCTGATCATTGACCTGAGTGCGGTTCGTTTTATTGATTCCTCCGGTCTTGGAGCGCTGGTTTCTGGCTTTAAAAATGCCAGTGCCCGCGAAGGCAACCTTAAACTCTGCTGCCTTCAACCTCAGGTCCGTTCAATGTTTGAATTGACCCGTCTCCATCGTGTTTTTGAAATTTATGTCAATTTGGATGAAGCCTTGAACAGTTTTTGATCAATCATGATAACGCTACGGAAAGAGACACATGTCAAGACGGGTCAAAGTTGACATAACGGTTCCAAATCAAACCAAATACCTCGGGGTGATCGGGCGGATCGGTGAGAGCATGGCGTATTCCCTGAAAGGCTTTCGGGGGAATCGCCGGGAGCTCGCCTATCATCTTAATTTGGTGCTGACGGAAGCACTGGCTAATGCAATCTGCCATGCTAACAGATGTGACCCGGATAAAGATGTCAGAGTTTTGATCTCAGCCTCTGATCGAGACCTGACTATCAAAGTTTTTGATCAGGGGCAAGGCTTTGATATCGAAGCTTCAGCTATCCGTAAAGCAAAATCAAATGCCGAAGGAGGACGGGGGATTCAAATTATTTTCAAGTTAATGGACCGGGTAAGATACATTCAAGAGGAGGACGGAAACGTTCTGGAGATGACTAAATACTTCTAACCATCAGCTCGCTCCATACTCTTTCAGCTTGCGTCTGAGAGTGAGCCGATTGATCCCCAGGGCATCCGCTGTGTTAGTCTTATTGTGGCCTGACTGTTGGTAAACGGCTAGAATATGTTTCTTTTCAACCTCGGCAAGGGTCATCGCCTCTCCGGTCGGTACAATTGCTTCAGAACAACAACCGACTAAAGTCAAATCCTCCGGAAAAATTGTCCCCCCGGCATGAAGCAGAGTCGCTCGTTCAATAACATTCTTAAGCTCTCTGACGTTGCCCGGCCAATGGTGCTTTTTCAAACATTCCAGAGCCGCTGGAGAAAACTCGCATCTCTTATCCAGATTGTGCAATAAAAATTCCTTGAGAAATAGATTAACCAGCAGCGGAATATCTTCAGGATGCTCCCGCAAAGGGGGAACTTGTATCGGAAAAACGTTCAGCCGATAAAAAAGATCCTCCCTGAACAGCCCGGCGTTGATCCGATCGAGTAGGTTTCGGTTGGTCGCTGTAACAATACGGACATCAACATGAATCGGCTGCTGCCCACCGATGCGAGTCACGGTCATATCCTCAAGCACACGGAGCAACTTAGCCTGTAGTCCCGGTTCCATTTCGGCAACTTCATCTAAAAACAGAGTGCCATTATCAGCAAGTTCAAAAAGTCCCTTCTGTTGACGATTTGCGTCAGTATAGGCCCCTTTTTCATGGCCAAAAAGCTCATTTTCCAACAGAGTTGCCGGCAAGGCAGCACAATTAATTTTAAGCAGTGGCCCTTCACTGCGACCACTCTGATAATGGATCGCCTCTGCTACGAGCTCTTTTCCAACACCACTTTCACCCAGAATCAAGGTAGTGGTGGTGTCTGCCTTGGCAACCAACAAGACTTCCTGACGAAGCTTTTTAAGGGCAATAGATCCCCCTTCCAAACGGGTCCAGGAACGTTTATTGCGTTGCTTTTCACGTTGTCTGAAAGTATTGACCTCACCCCGTAGCTTACGAGTGTCCATGGCTCGATCAACCAGCAACTGTAATTCATCGAGATCAAATGGTTTATTAATGTAATCAAAAGCACCAAGTTTCAGTGCTTTGACTGCAGTCTGTACCTCAGGAAATGCGGTCGCAACGATCACCAAACAAGTTTGAGGATCAGCAATTTCTGCCAACAGATCAAGACCGGATCCATCGGGTAATTTCATATCGAGAATCATCAGATCGAAATTGTGGTGGGCCATTGCCTGCCGCGCAGCAGCAAGCGTTTCAGCACTGAGAGTCAGATAATTTTCCTGACGGAAAAAGTCGACCAGACTTTCACGCAAGATCTCTTCATCTTCAACAATTAAAATTTGCCCGCGCATTTACTGTCTCCTTCAGGAAAAACAAGTTTGGCCTCGACACCACCTTCAGGGCGATCGGTAAGATCAACTTCCCCATTCAATTCTTCAACTAATTGCTTTACAATCGCGAGACCTAAACCGGTTCCATCTCGCTTGGTTGTGACCAGCGGCTCAAAAATCTGACCGGCCAATTCTACCGGCAAACCACACCCATCATCGCAAATTCTAATTTCCACCTGCCCTTCGTAACGGCGGGCATAAACGTCTATCTGCCCATTTTCACCACAAGCTTGCAGGGCATTCAAGATGAGATTCATAAGAATCTGGTGTAAGTGCTGAGCCTTGGAACAAATTAAAAGGGGATCAGAGCTCATATGAAGCTGCAAGTTAATCTGATTTCGATCCGCCTCTTCACAGAGTATGAATACCAGATCACGTAGAACCTGGCTGACATCGGTCCGCTCCCGCTCCTGATTTTGCCGGGGCGCTAGATAACTGGTCAGATGTCCCAGAAAATCTCCCAGGCGATCAACCAGATTTATCATTTTAGTGAGATCAGATTGCAGTTGCCGATCGAGATCTTTGCGCCTTTGCAGCAGTTGTAGTTTGACGCGCAATCCTGCCAGGGGATTGCCTATTTCATGAGCAACTGTTGCGGACAATAGACCTAAAGAAGATAATCTGTTGGCTTGCAAAAGTTGCTTTTCAAGCGTAACCATCAGTTTTTCGGCGGCATCTGCCTCCTTCTGGGAACGGCTGAGTGCGGCAACCTTTTTCTCCACCTCATCTTTTAAGAGAATATTCCAATTTAGTAACTCTGCGTGGGTTTGCTTCTGTGCTTGAGCCATTTCATTCAATGCACGTGATAATTCACCAAATTCATCCCGGCTGGTTATATTCGGGATCTCCTTAAAATGACCACCAGCAAACGCTTTGGCAAAACGAGAGAGCTGACGAATCGGAGAGCTGAAACGACGGGCAGCTACGATTGCCAGAACAGAAGCCAACAGGGCAAGTAACAAAAAGGTAAAAACATAGGTTTTTTTCAGTTGATTGAGCTCGGCATAGAGATATTTCTGCGGATAAGCAATGGCCAGATACCAGAGCCGCTCAGGACCAGCACTGACAGAAGCAACAGCCATAATATCACTCTTGACTGCCGCAACGGTAGGAGGTTCATCCGGTTTTGGAAGCAAGGAAAACAGTTGGTCGAAGTTATCAAATTCAGAGATGTCTGCAGTGAAAAAACTTACCCCCTCCCCCGACTTCTCCATTTTGATAAATTGGTGGTTCTGATTTAATAGAAAAATTCTGGTGCCAGCGACGTTCAGCAGGTATTGAAGCGATGAGAGTAATTTCTCACCAAAAACATTAATAACAACCAACCCCAATGTTTCACCTTCGGCATCAATAATCGGAGCAGCAACTCTGACAACCAGACGATTGGGCTCTTCTATCCGCCCAAACTCCATATTCAGATCGAGGTGGGAAACATATGTTTCATCACCTTTACAGTGAAATGCTTCCTGAATATAGTAACGATTGCTTTTATCCTGTAATTCAGACTCGGGGACAATAACTGCTTTCCCATCAATATTATTGATGCGCAAGTATTCATGACCATCGGCAGAAATGAACCGGATCTGATAATAATCTTTTTCAACCATAATAGACGCCAAAAATTCATCTTTAATCAATGTCCATTGATCGGCATCGACATCCTTCTTCAGTCGCCGTTGAACAAATCTGGCGAGAGAGCGCACATCTCTTCTCACCCCATCAAGATAATCATCAATCGAATTTCCTGCAGTGACCGCCTCTGCCTGTAATCCTTGAGCTATCTGCTCACGTAAAGCCTTTTCCATCCTCTGTAGAGAAAGGTTGCCCAACAATAGAATCGGCACCAGAGTCAAAGACAAAAATGCAATCAACATTTTACTTCGAATTGACAATGTAAGCGGAAAAATTCCCATTAAATTCATGTCCCATATTATGGATGATATTGACAATCGGTAACTCAAAATAGATTCAGCTGATAATAAAGTTACCACACGTCCGATTACTTTTGAACCACCCATATGGTTATTTTTTTACCGGCAAGAAAATATTCACTTCCTAACCTGTTGTTTTTTAAAAGGTTAATAAATGGCATACTTTCTGCTTTGTTACTCATTAATTATTCGTACCTGCAATAGAAGATCCAAAATTTGCAATTTTTGATTCGGGAGAGATCGTTCAATGGGAAACAAAGAGAAAAAAGCTTTTTTTGCCGAGGGTGAGTTCTTGAAAAAAGTTATCCTACCCGGAACTGTTATCCTGATCCTTATTTTCCTTTTCTGGGGGGATAATAAACCTGCCATTCCGGAACCTGTCCCCCTTAATGCAGAATGGTATACACCGGAAACGGCACGTGGTGAGATTCTGGTCAACACGGTCATGCCGGGGAACTGCTTCATCTGCCACAGCGTACAGGTTCCCGACCCCAATGTGATCCGACCACAGTTTGCCCATTCAACGGTCAAGCTGGATCACGGTGTCAATGATCGTTGCTATAATTGCCATCATATTTATGATCGTGACAGTCTGGCTGGAGATGGTGAGAGCAGACTAAATTTTGCAACTCCAGAGAAGCTCTGTGCCCGTTGTCACGGTATCATTGTTCGGGACTGGAAAGCAGGAACCCATGGATTAAGACAGGGTGGCTGGCTGGTTAAAGAGGGAAAATCCCCTGTTAACTTTACCTGTACTGAATGTCACGATCCACATTCACCAAAATTTAAATACAAGATTGCTGCACCGCCACCAACCTGGCCGGAAAAAACCCTCCGCCAGACCAGACATTCTGATGAAGACCCCAAGTCTGCATATTTGACTGAAACTATCCAGGAGAGGTTCTGATGAGTACGGAAGAACAAAAAAACCTTAAGTTGGAAAATGAGGATCAGCAGCAGCCAGTCATCAGCCGTCGATATTTCCTTGCTGGTGCAGCTTGTGTTTCTGCTGCCACTGCAGTTTCGCTCTCTCCCCTTCTCAATGCCGAAGAAGTTCCTTCCGGGGATGACTTTATCCAGAAACATTACAAGGAATTAAATGCTGAGGAGAAAAAAGAGATCTTTGCCAAACTCGAAGCCCGGATAGACAAACAGTATGGTGTTTCGTCAACAATCTCCGACCCACCACCGATTGACGGCGTTGAATTTGCTTATGTCTTGAACCTTGGTCGATGCATCGGCTGTCGTAAATGCGTCTACGCCTGCATGGAAGAAAACAACCAATCTCGGAGTCCGCAAAAACAGTACATCAGAGTCCTGAAAATGAAGCAGGGAACAATTAACCTGGAAACATCAAGCCATGACTACCCGGAAAAAGAAGCATCGAGTGAAGATTTCTTTTATATGCCGGTCGCCTGCCAACAATGTCGTGAACCAAAATGTATTGAAGTTTGCCCGGTAAAAGCCACCTGGAAAGAGAAGGATGGCATTGTTGTGGTCGATTATAACTGGTGTATTGGTTGTCGCTATTGCGAAGCCGCCTGTCCTTACCATGCCAGACGTTTCAATTTTGCCAAACCGCAAATTCCCGCCGAAGATCTGAACCCGGACATGGGTTATCTCTCCAACCGACCCCGTTATATGGGGGTTATGGAAAAATGTACCTTCTGTCTCCATAAAACCCGGCGCGGAGAATATCCAGCCTGTATGGAAGTCTGTCCAACCGGGTCGCGTAAATTTGGCAACCTCAGAGATCCAGAAAGTGAAGTTCGAAAAATTATTGAGCAGGAGCGGGTCTTTGTCCTCAAACAAGAGGTCGGTACTTTACCAAAATTTTATTACACCTTTGCTAAATAGTTGACCGAAACCAGTTTGTGTCTGTCAACAACCGTCAAAAGGGCTAAGCAATGAAAAAAGGTTCCTCAGGAGTTATAAGTGATCTGGCAAAAACAGTTCTGATCGGCAATCGAACCTACGCCCTCTGGATGTTTGCACTGATCGCCATCAGCATGCTCGGACTTAATGCTTTCAGTCGGCAATTGGCTCATGGCTTGTACACAACCGGCATGGGAGATGAGGTTTCCTGGGGGCTCTACATCTCCAACTTTGCCTTCTTAGTTGGTATGGCGGCAGCAGCAGTCATGATGGTTATCCCGGCTTATGTTTTTAAAGATGAGGAAATTCACAAAGTTGTCATCTTTACCGAACTCTGGGCGGTTGCTGCTCTGGTCATGTGCCTCCTCTTTGTCACCGCCGATATCGGTCGTCCTGACCGTCTCTGGCATATGTTTCCCGTAATAGGAGTTTTCAACTGGCCGATGTCGATGCTCACCTGGGATGTCCTGGTATTAAACGGCTATCTCTTCCTCAACCTTTACGTTTGCGGTTATGTCCTTTACAAAAAATATACCGGACAAAAACTGGTCGCCCGCCATTACGTACCAATCGTTTTTCTTGCTATTGCCTGGGCTCCTTTGATTCACACCATCACCGCATTTCTGTTTCAGGGATTAGGTGCCAGACCTTTTTGGCATAGCGGCTTGATAGCACCTCGCTTCCTCGCATCAGCATTTGCTGCAGGACCAGCATTTATTATCCTGGTTTTTAAAATTATGGAGTATTTCAAATGCTGCACAATCCACAAGGATGTTATCGCCAAAATTCGGATCATTGTAACCGTCAGCTTGCTGATCAATCTGCTGCTGTTTGGATCCGAACTTTTTACTGAACTCTACTCCGGTTCAGAACATTCTATTCACCTGAGTTTTTTACTTGGATTACATGGAAATAGTGTCCTAGCTCCCTGGATATGGTCTGCCGTTGTTCTGAATATTATTGCCGCGTTCATCTTACTCTTGCCGGCACGACAAAACCCGCAATTTTTAACTGCTGCCTGCGTCATGATCATTGTCGGCATCTGGGTTGAAAAAGGGCTCGGCTTTGTTATCTCAGGTTTCATTCCGACACCCCTTGGTGATTTTGTTCAGTATCAACCCACACTCAATGAATTAACTGTCTGTTTCGGTATCCTGGCTTTTGGACTGTTGATTTATACGGCGCTGCTGAAAATTGCCGTACCAATTATTAATGGAGAACTCTGCCACAGGAAGAATGATAATTAATTGTTGCTCTAGAATTAGAAGGGTTCTCTGCTGAATAGATCTAAAATGATTTCAGCTGGGAATAAGCTATTTGCATCAGAAAAGGGAGGTAAATGTGCAAAAAAATGTATTAATGTTGTTACTGGCCAGTGTGGTCATCTTCAGCTTCGGTTCCATGGGATACGCGGCCAGTGGTTGTACGACCAACGACTGCCATGCTGGACTTGAAGAGATCGTTCCCCCAGATTTCCCCATGTCGAAGCAACTGAAAATGAACGGACAGATGCATGGTGATCCGGAAGGGTGCGTCATGTGTCACGGTGGTAATCCCACAGCGACTAAAAAAGAAGAAGCGCACAAAGGGATTCCTGCCACATTGCGGATGGCTCCGGGACCAAAGGATTTCTATCCTGATCCAGGTTCAATCTGGATTGCCGACAATACCTGCGGGGCCTGTCACGTTGGTTACGTTTATCGTTCCCAACTTTCCCTGATGAACACTGAAGCCGGAAAAATTTCCGGCAACATGCACACTTGGGGTATGGAAGAAGTTGCCAATCACAAGAATCCCTGGGGCAACTACGACGTTAAAGATGAAGATGGTCAAAAGCCTCTCGTCGGAACTCCCGAGTATCAGAAATACATGGCTGACCAAATCAACATGTATCCTGAGCAGTATCCTAAGAGTCTGAAGCAGATGCCGAATCCAACCATGGAAGAGGTTAAAAAGGATCCGAGGAAAGCCGCATTCGCTTACCAGCGTCAAGATTGCAACCGCTGTCATATCGGTGTCAAAGGACGTGAAAAACGCGGTGATTATCGTGGCATGGGCTGTTCAGCCTGTCATATCCTCTATAGCAACAATGGTTATTATGAGGGTAAAGACAAAAGTATTGACCCGATGAAAAAAGGGCACATGCTTAAACACCGAATTGTTGGAACCCGTAAAACTGGTGGTATTCCAGTCGAAACCTGTAATTCATGTCACAATCGTGGCAAGCGGATTGGAACATCATTCCAGGGTCTGATGGAATTCCCTTACGGTTCTCCTTACGATGAAAATGGTAACATTCAGCCTAAACTCCACACCAAACGCTATATGTTTGTCTCTGACGATTTACATCATCAGCAGAAGAGTCGTGAGGGTAACCCTGACGGCGGTCTCCTTTGTCAGGATTGTCATACCAGTATCGATATGCACGGTGATGGAAATATCCATGGAACCACGATGGGTCAAGTCGAGATCGAGTGTACCGACTGTCACGGCACTCCAAAGCAGTATCCATGGGAGCTTCCTGTCGGTTATGGCGATGAGTTTGGTAAAAAAGATCAGACTAAACCACGTGGCACAGCAACCAAGCAATTGATTACTGTGCAACAGTTCGGCGATCCCTTTAAAGTTGAAGATGGTTATTTGCTTTCAGCGCGCGGCAATCCACTGGGTAATGTCATCCGTCGTGGTGACAAGGTCATCGTCCACTCAGCAACCGGTAACGATTTTGAAGTTCCGGCACTGAAGGGTCTGGCTGTCAACAAGAAGTGGAAAAATCCCGATGCTCAGGTTGCCATGATGGCCGTTAGCGGTCACCTGGAAAAAATGGAGTGTTACACCTGTCACGCTTCATGGGCACCTCAGTGTTACGGTTGTCATGTCAAAGTTGATTACAGTAAAGACAAAAATGGCAAACAAAAAGGTGGTACCGACTGGATCGCTTCAGGTAACAGTCACGATTCTCACGGTCAAACTGCAGAATCAAGATTAGGCTCCAAAGGTATTTTCACCTCGGGTAAGCCGATGGAAAAACGTTCTTATCTGCGCTGGGAAGATCCGGTTCTTGGAATCAGCGGTGAGGGACGCGTTACTCCACTGATGCCTGGTTGTCAGGTTGTTTACACGGTTGTTGATGACACAGGTAAAGTTATTGTTAACAATGAAATTGCCGATGCTCCCGATGAAGCAAAATATGTGGGACAGGAGCATGTTCCATTGGCCATAGACATGGCTCCGGTACAGCCTCACACCGCGCAACGTAAAGCTCGGACTTGTGAAAGTTGTCATGGTAATTCTAAGGTCGCAGGACTCGGAATCGGTGATGGCACCTTCGGCTTGGGTCAAAACAAACCGGTCGTTGAAGATTTGATCGACGCTAAAACCGGCAAAGTAATCCCGGCTAAGTATACCGTGCAGATTCCGGCTATTCCGAAACTGGATTTTGACTGGTCGCAAATTGTTACACGCGACGGGGTCCAGCTGGCAACAGTTGGCAGTCACTGGCCTCTCAGCCGTGCATTCAACAAGAAGGAGATTGATACCTTCATGCGTACCGGCACCTGTATGGGATGTCACCAGAACATGAGCCAGGAAGATCTCTGGAAGAAAGTCAGTGAAGATGGCAAGCTCGATTTCAAACAGCACAATGAGCTGATGAACAAGATGCTTCACAATATGGCCAAGAATGGCAAGAAGAAATAACCATTAAACCAATGTATTGAGAAGACTCTCTCCTCTCAATTCCCCCGGCAGCTTCCCGCTGCCGGGGATTTTTTTAATTGTGACTACTATTCAGGATTTATTTTGAAGCGATTATTTCTGCAACTGATTGCCATTCTTGAAATTGTTGGCGGAATTTGGGGACTCTCCATCATGCTCTACCGGATGGGGAATGTTCTAGATAACTTCAAATTTTTACTATTTCTTCTTTTGTATCTGCTGCCATTTATTTTCAGTCTTTGCTCCGGCATATTACTCTGGAAACAAAAATCCATAGGACTGACCCTCTCTTTGGTGCTACAACTGCTGCAAATCCCCTACTTTGCACTGGCGGGACTCTATTATTCATTTATCTCCGGAGTACTAGCGGGTATTAGAATCAGTTTCTTGGAAGGGATGACCCATTATAATTTCAATTTTCTCTTCGGTGGGTATTGTCAAATACAAACCGGTTTGCCGATCGGAATTTCTGCTTTTGGAATTAATCTTTTTGCCGTGATTACTTTTGTTTTTTTACTTTTCAATCGGTTGCAATGTAAATAAAGAGCGAAGATTTAACTACTGCGACATCATGCTGACTGATAGGTACAAAGAGCAGCAGGAGCAGAATCAAAAAGATGGTTGATTCTATTTTTAAGCAGTTCACAAATAATTGAGCAGTTCCAAATGGTTTGATAGTGAAATTTCAGCAGAAACCTCCCCACCATAACCGACAAACTGCATATTTGCAGCAGCTGCAGCCAATCTATCCAACTCAGAGTCACCAATAAACAGACAGGACGCAGCCTCCACCTTAAGCCTTTTTACCGCCAGGAGGAGCATGTCTGGAGCAGGTTTTGGCTGTTCAACATCATGACTGGTCACAACAACGGAGAAAAAATGCTGCAAACTGAAATGTTCAAGAATCGTTAAAATACTTTTGCCACGATTGGTTGCGATTGCCAGGGGATAGTCACCAGAGAGTTGTTGTAGAAGATCCAGAAAGTCTGCTTCTGGCTCCATATAAGGGATAAATTCCCGGTACTCCAGGGTCGCAGCAAACGCTCTGGCCTCGACTAAATCGTCTGGGTGAAAAAGATTCGCCAGCACCTCAGGAGAGCTGGCAGTGTGACACATTTGTGCCAGTTCTTTTTGCTGAGTGGTAACCAACGGGTAAGAGAACTCTGCCAGAATCCGATTATAATAAGCAAGATTGGCCCGGTGACTTGCAAACATTACCCCATCACAATCAAAAATGACGGCACCGATATGCTTCATCAATTATTCTTCTTCAATACGTAGATCAGACCACCCAATCCAAACAAAATCATCGGCAGTGAGAGTAATTGTCCCATGGTTGCCCCTCCCCAGAGAAACCCAAGCTGCGCATCAGGTTGACGAACAAATTCAATCAGAAAGCGGAACAATCCATAAAAAAACAGGAAACTGAACGCAGGAACACCGTGCTTTACACCGCAACGATGCAGCAGATAAATGATGATAAACAGAACCAACCCCTCTAGACCAGCTTCATAAAGCTGACTGGGGTGACGCGGCATCGATCCAGCGCCAGGAAAGACAATACCCCAGGGATGGGTCGTGACCCGCCCCCACAGTTCCCCATTGATAAAATTGCCGATTCTGCCGAATCCGAGACCGATAGGGACAGCAGAGACTACCAGATCCCCGACCAGGAGGATGGGTAATTTTTTTCTCCAACAAAAAAGGAAAAGAACCGTCAGAACCCCAAGCAGACCACCGTGAAAACTCATCCCCCCTTCCCATACATAAAAGATTTGCAAGGGGTGATTTAAATAATAGCTGGTATTGTAAAAAAGGGTATAACCGATGCGCCCACCGATAACCACACCCAGAACTGCATAGAATAACAAATCGGAAATTGTATCTTGATTCACTGGCATCTTGCGAAGCCTGGCAACATGCACCATTATGAAATAACCACCAACGAAACCAAATAGATACATAACCCCATACCAGCGAACGGCAAGCGGACCAACGGTGAATATAATGGGATCAATTTGTGGAAATATCATCAGTGACTCTTTCTCAGCATATTTAAAACGTGCAGCATGTCTTCCGGAACCGGAGCAACAAAGTCCATATCCTTATTCAGGACAGGATGATGAAACGCCAGTTTTTCAGCGTGAAGAAGGGGGCGTGATATGTTCATTCCGGCAATCAAGGAAGATCCACCATACCGTTCATCACCGATTAACGGGCAATTTTGTTCTGCCATGTGGGCACGAATTTGATGAGATCGGCCGGTTAAAATTTCAACATCCAGTAATGAGTAATTTATCAGATTTTCAACTATTTTAAATCTTGTTATAGCTTCCTTACCACCCTTTTCAACAGATTTGACCCGATTTTCTCTTCGGGAGCGGGCAAGAAAAGATCTGATTTCCCCTTGATTCATATCCGGAACCCCATGAACCAGAGCAAGATAATCCTTCCTGACTTCATGCTGCAGAAAAATTCGCGTCATCTCTTTATGTGCTCGAGGGTGAATTGAAAAAACAATAAGGCCGGAGGTGCCTCGATCTAAACGTTGCACCATACCGATCTCGGCCTGCTGTTGAGGACGAAACGGGTCCTTTAGATGCCAGCGCAAAGCTTCGAATAGTGTCCCTTTGAAACGTGCATGGGTCGGCTGAGTATCAATCAAAGCAGGTTTATTTATGACAATAATATATTGATCTTGAAATAAGATATCACTCTCAATCAACCGATAAGGATCAAGAGGCAGGTGGTCAATATAAACTTCAACAGAATCGCCACGACGAATTGAGGTTGAACAACTTCTCACTCGTCTGCCATTGATATGGACCCCTCCCAGATCAATAATTTTTTTCGCTGCACTACGTGATAATTCAATGGAGGAGTGTGCCAGAAACTGGTCAAGTCTCTGCTCATGCGGATCTGTTGTGACCTGTAAACGATGGATTAACCATTTCATGGATTAAGTATCCGATTATCAGAATATAGAATTCATACCATATATATTATATACTTGACTTGAAATCTCTAACTGTTATTATGTAATCAAGTTTATGATCTTTGATTTTCTGGGGTGTGCGAGTTGGTTCTAATCCCTTGACCAACGTTTTTACTGACCTGTCGATGCGTGAAAAAATGGTGAGCAAGCCTGTCCAAGAGCAGGAAGCCTGATATTTTTTCCGTAGACAAACTTTTTCTCACAGGTCAATTGTGCAGAATCATACCGGCATCCCGGAGAACATTCCATAAAAAAGGCTCTGAGTTATCTCAGAGCCTTTTTTTATTTCATCGATGTTCCCCAGCACTAACAATCAACCCGCTCACGCAGTTCCTTACCGGTTTTAAAAAATGGAGTTTTGCGCGATGGAATTTCAACCATCTCACCACTCTTAGGATTCCTTGCCTCACGAGCTGCACGTTCACGCACTGAAAAGGAACCAAACCCCCGAATTTCAACCCGATCACCATCGGCAAGAGCATTCGTAATCCGGCCAAAAATCAGATTAATAACCATTTCAGCATCACTCTTATTCAAAATTTCGTGACGTTCCATCAGTTGTTCAATCAGTTCACTTTTTGTCATTTTAACCTTCCAAATATTCAAATAAAATCAATAACCATTCCAAAAATACTGCGGACCAATGATATTCTTCTCAGTGAGATTTATCCCCAGGTAGCGGCTTGCAGCCCCTTGTAAATAACGATCAATCAAACTTATATTTTCCGGTTCTGGATAGACCAGATCAGAATCCTCATCTATCCCTGCAACCTTAGCTGCATACTTGACTGCATCATTTAAGGTTCCAAGTTCATCAATCAAACCAATCTCTTTTGCCTGACGACCGGTGAAAATTCGTCCATCGATAAAAGGTTGAAGTCTATCTATCGGCATGTGACGTCCCTCACTCACAGCTTCAACAAATTGCTGATGAACATCGTCAATCATCACCTGCAATAAGGTGCGATCAGCAGCAGTAAAGAGACGCGTTGATGAACCAACATCCTTAAACCGCCCACTTTTAACAACTTCAGTCTGAACCCCGACCTTACCCATCAATTCCCGGTAATTTGGAAAAGACATGATAACGCCAATACTTCCAGTAATGGAACCTGGATTTGCAAACAGGCGTTCAGCTGCAACAGCGATATAATAGCCCCCCGAAGCTGCGACTGATCCCATCGAGACAACAAGGGGTTTTTCTGCAGCTAAAAGTTTGAGTTCAGCATAAATCTCTTGCGAAGGGGCAACACCTCCCCCGGGAGAATCTATTCTGGCGACAACGGCTTTAATATTATCTTGATCACGAAATTCTTTAATCTGCTGGATCAGCAGAGTCGAGTCAGCGATCGGCCCTTCAACCTCAAGGATACCAATTTTGTCACTGACCGAAACGACAACAGTACCAGTACGGATCAGACCTGCAGTCAGAACAACCAACAGGAAAAATGTAAAGACACCAGCAACCGTTAAGGATGCCATTAAGAAAGGACGTTTTCTCATTTTACCCAATAAAAAAGGGGCTCCTGAAAACACAGGAACCCCACAAAAGGTTCAGCAACAAATTAATCGTCTGATTTACGACCTACAGCACCTTGTAACAAATCACCAAGGTTGGATGTCGCAGTCTTTTGCGCACCCATGAATTCACTCACCTGAGCTTTTTCTTTCTGGACATCAAGGTTCTTGATCGACAGGGCAATCTTCCGATCAACCGTATCAACCTGTAAAACTCCCGCTTCGAGTTCAGAGCCAACTTCAGCAAAATCTTTCGGGCTGTCGACTTTCTCTTTACTCAGTTCAGAAACGTGAATTAAACCTTCAATCCCCTCTTCCAGCTCAATAAAGATACCAAAATCGGTGACTGAAGTAACTTTGCCCTTCACAATGGTTCCACGAGCATAGCGTGTCGGGACAGTCTCCCAGGGATCGGTACTCAATTGCTTCAAGCCGAGAGAAAACCGCTCATTTTCACGGTCAATATTTAATACAACTGCCTTGACCAAATCACCTTTTTTATAGGCCTCAGAAGGGTGCTTAATTCGCTTGGTCCATGACAGATCGGAGATATGGACCAATCCGTCAATTCCCTCATCAACCCCGACAAAAATGCCGAAATCAGTAATATTTTTAACCTGACCTTCGATGATTGTACCAATTGGGAATTTCTCGCCAATAACATCCCACGGATTTGGTTCAATCTGCTTCAAGCCGAGAGAGATACGCCGGTTATCGGTATCCAGAGCCAAAACTACAGACTCGACGTCATCACCAATGGAAAGAACTTTGTTCGGATGTTTAACCCGCTTGGTCCAACTCATTTCAGAAACATGGATCAAACCTTCAACACCCTCTTCGAGTTCAATAAATGCACCGTAATCAGTCAAACTGACAACTTTACCGGTCACCTTGGTCTCGATGGGGTATTTGGCCGCAACATCCAACCATGGATCGGGAGCAATCTGCTTAAGACCCAGAGAAACCCGCTCTTTTTCTTTATCAAATTTAAGAACTTTGACATTAATTTTATCACCGACGGCAAGGATATCAGATGGGTGCTTAACCCGTCCCCAAGACATATCGGTAATGTGCAATAGACCGTCAATACCACCGAGATCAATAAATGCACCGTAATCTGTCAAGTTTTTAACGATACCTTCAATAACCTGATTCTCTTCGAGAGTTTTCAGGGTATCACTGCGATGTGACTCGCGCTCCGACTCGAGCAGTACCCGCCGAGACAGAACAATATTTCCACGTCGCTTGTTCAGTTTGATGATTTTAAAATCAAAGGTTTGACCAATAACCTTGTCCAGATTTCGCACTGGGCGCAAGTCAACCTGAGACCCCGGCAAGAAAGCATTAACACCGATGTCAACGGAAAGACCACCTTTGATGCGGCTGAGAATTCGACCCTCGACCACAGCATCTTCCTCCAGAGAGTTCCAGATCTTCTGCCGATCCGCTTTCTCTTTCGAAAGGACAATCAGACCACTGTCGCTTTCACCACCACCGAACAGGACATCATATACGTCACCAACGTTGACGTTGATTTCCCCATTCTCATCAGCAAATTCCCGAAGGGAAATAACCCCTTCCGACTTATAACCGACGTCAACAACAACCGAATCAGGGTTTACCTGAACAATTGTCCCTTCAACGACATCGTTTCGCTTCAGCTCAATACCACCCTGCTCATAATCCTTCAGCAGCTCTTCAAAGCTTTGCTCGCCATCGCCGTCCTGCATTTCCATTTCTTCTTCGTCCTGCATGTCTTTATCTTCTACCATTGGAGATGTTACCCCCTTACGAATTTCCCGACGCCTCTCGACGGCGGACTCAATTTGAGAATGCGCAAGTTAGCACAGCCCTCAATAAAAAACAAACCAATATTTATCAAGCAGTTATTCTATTTTATCCGACAAGTTCTGCCTGTTTATTTTTGACGACTAACAACATTTTCTCCAGTACGTCCTCAATTGATAAATGGGTTGAATCGACAACCAATGCATCATCCGCCTGTTTCAAAGGGGCGTGGGTTCGGGCAGTATCAACTGCATCACGTGCTTCAACCTCCGCAATCGTCTGCTGCAGGTCTATGTCGATCCCTTTTTCCTTTAACTCTTCATAGCGCCGCAGCCCTCTTTCTGCGGCTGTCGCCGAGAGAAAAAATTTAATGTCCGCATAGGGAAAGACCACGGTGCCAATATCACGCCCCTCCAGGACAACTCCACCACCCTCCCCCATTTTCCGCTGCAACATCATCATCGCTTCACGCACAGCGGGGCATGCCGCAACCTGCGCAGTTAATAAACTGACCGCCGGTGTTCTTATCGCTGCCGAGACATCAATACCATTGACGATAACCCGCTCTGATGTTGCTTCACGCACAAACTCAATGGACATATCAGAACAGAGTCTTTTGAGTGCCGTCTCATCCTGGGGATCAATCTGCTGTTGCCCCGCTAAAAGGGCAACTGATCGATACATGGCACCGGTATCAATATTCAAGTAATCAAGTTTTTTAGCCAGAGCCTTACTCAGGGTACTTTTTCCCGCACCAGAAGGGCCGTCAATAGCGATAATCAATCTCTTATTCAAGATAAACCGTCCTTGGATAAGTTGGTCAACAACTCCCAGAAACCTGGGAATGAAGTTTCGGTGCAGGCAGTATCTTTAATTTCGATCTCGGTTGCTGAACCCAATGCTGCCACCGCCATGCTCATGGCAATTCGATGATCTCCGAACGAGTTGACCAAACCTCCACGCAATGCTTTGCCACCAACAATTTGCATTCCGTCATCCCGTGGAACTATATCCACTCCAATTCCTCCCAGACTTTCACACATGGCGGCAATTCGATCCGTCTCTTTAACCCGCAATTCTCTGGCATCACGAATGGTTGTAATCCCCTCGGCAAAAGCGGCAGCAACGCTGACAACTGGAAATTCATCAATAGTTCTGGGAATCAAATCACCACCAATCTCAACACCACGCAAGTCACTACTTTTGACCAGCAGATCGGCGACCGGCTCACCTGAGAGCTCACGCCGATTAGTCAATTCGACAGAACCACCCATCTGTTGCAAAATATCAATGATACCGCTACGGGTCGGGTTAACTCCGACGTTTTTCAGCAACAGTTCAGAATCGGGAACAATCAAAGCTGCAACCAGAAAAAAAGCTGCAGAGGAGATATCACCGGGAACCTCAACATCGCACCCTTGCAGTTGCACCCGCCCCGTCACCTTGACACCTCCGGCAAATGATTCCAGATCGGCACCAAAGGAACGTAACATCCGTTCACTGTGATCCCGTGACAGGTGTGGCTCATAAACTGTGGTTGTCCCTTCAGTCTGCATACCGGCGAGTAGCAGTGCCGATTTTACCTGGGCGCTGGCAATCGGCGAATGATATTCAGTGGGATGTAAACCACCTCCATCAATGGCAAATGGAGCTTTAGTATGATCATCCCGCCCGAGTA
Source organism: Desulfuromusa sp. (assembly GCA_029932345.1). Taxonomy (GTDB): domain Bacteria; phylum Desulfobacterota; class Desulfuromonadia; order Desulfuromonadales; family Geopsychrobacteraceae; genus Desulfuromusa. The sequence goes on from JAOZQF010000005.1 coordinate 29,890, forward strand.
TTTTTGCCCCCATGCTGAGCAACGGATTGATCACTCTTCCCATGGGACGCTTGCGCAGATATTGATCACCGGTGAGTACCGAAAAGAATGGTTGTGCTGCCAGGATGCCACTCATCAGACGCATGGTCGTTCCCGAGTTACCACAATCGACTACATCAGAGGGTTCCTGCAAACCACCCAACCCACGACCGTAGATAATCAATTCATCATCAGCTTTTTCGACAACCTCAATCCCCAAGCTTTTGAAAGCGGCTAAAGTGGAGAGGCAATCCTCGCCACGCAACAACCCCCGGATTCGGCTTTCCCCTTGCGCCAGAGAGGCAAACATAATCGCCCGATGAGAGATTGATTTATCTCCGGGAACAACAATTTCCCC
>JAOZQF010000230.1 GCA_029932345.1 Desulfuromusa sp.
GGAAATACCAGGAGAAGCGTATTGACACCCGTCTGCAGCGGTTTGAATCGCGGCTTACTGAATTTGTTAACAACTGTGTCATGGGCAAACAACCGAGTCGGGTTGGAGTGCTACTTCACCGCGATGGTTCTGAAAAGACGATGAATACCCCAGATAACGATGAGAGGCTGATATGAGATTGATGCAGATCCTCCTTTCGCAATCGGAGGCTGGAGCTGAAACCTATTTTGAAAAAGTGGCGACTGAATTTGCGCAGGATTCATCGATCACGCAACGGCTGATTATTGAGTCTCAGCCATCACGAGAGCAACGTTTGCAGTCTGCCGGGGTTGATTTTCGAACTTTGCCGATGGGAAACATAGGTAAGGCGCTCCTCTATAATTATCAGTTAAAAAAAGAGGTGGCAGCGTTTCACCCCGATCTGATTGTCACTTGGGTCAACCGGGCCTCGAGGAAATGCCCACCAACCCCCGCTGTTGTTGTCGGACGTTTGGGGGGCTATTATGATATCAACAATTATCAAAAATGTGATCACCTGATTGTTAATACTCCCGATCTTGTCAGGCATGTTACGGAAAATGGTTGGCCAGAGTCGCAGGTCAGTATGATTTCAAATTTTGGCGAACTCCCTCCGGCTCTTGAGGTTGATGAACCGTTACCTCAATTTCCTGCAGATCATAAGGTTTTGTTGACTCTCGGGCGACTTCACCCTAAAAAAGCCCAGGACACCTTAATTAAAGCAGTTTCTCTGATTTCTGCTGTAACCTTGTTGATTGCTGGCAACGGTGAACTGGAAGGGGAACTGAAGCAGTTGGCCACAGATATTGGTGTGGCTGATCGGGTCCATTTTCTCGGCCTGCGTAAAGATGTCAGACAGCTTTTCAATGTGGCGGATTTGTGTGTTTTTCCTTCACGTTTTGAACCGTTAGGCAATGTTATCCTTGAAGCATGGGCAATGGAAACACCGATTATTGCTGCCGCAAGCCAAGGACCCTCCTGGTTGATTTCTGATAATAGCGATGGTCTGCTGTTTAAAGTTGATGATGTTGAGCAGTGTGCCGAGAAGATCAAGTTTCTTTTGTCCCATCCGGATATCGCCGCTACTCTGGTTAAAAATGGCCACGAGACGTTTCGCAAACACTTTTCCACAGCAGTGATAGTTGGGCAGTATAAACAGCTATTTGAAAAGTTATTAGCCGCAAAACAAAAATAAGGGGTAGGGTTGATTTGAAAGATAACAAAATAAAGGTAGCACAAGTTCTTGCCGGAGCCGCACAAGGGGGGGCTGAAAACTTTTATGTGCGGTTGATGCAAGGATTGAAGAGATCAGGAAAAATTGATCAAAAAGGATTTTTGCGTTCTCATCAACACCGACTGGATGCCATCAGTGCTGCGGGTATTCCGGCACAGGGCTTTCGTTTCGGTAACTCTTTTCACTTTATTGATCATCGGCGTTATCTCCGAGCCTTGCAAGAGTACCAACCTGATATTGTCATGACCTGGATGAACCGTGCCAGCATATCAACCCCTTCTGGCGACTATAAGCTGGTCTGTCGACTTGGCCATTATTATGACCTCAAATATTATCGGCATGCCGATTTCTGGATCGGAATTTCAAAAGGGATTTGTGATCATCTGATTCGTGGTGGTATGCCAGCAGAGAAAGTTTTCCATATCCCCAATTTTGCCGATGAAGCGGCAGTTAATTCACTCCCACGAGATAGTTTTGATACTCCGGTTGACCGTCCACTGATCCTTGCTGCTGGACGTCTGCACGTCAACAAGGGATTTGATATTCTGTTGCAGGCACTCAAGTCGATCCCTGATGCGATCCTCTGGCTGGCCGGTTCGGGTCCAGAAGAAACAGCACTCAAACAACTCTGTTCTGATCTGGGGTTGACCGAAAGGGTCCGTTTTCTCGGTTGGAGAAACGATGTGACAGCCCTGATGAAAAGTGCTGATCTGTTTGTCTGCCCTTCACGCCATGAGGGTTTGGGTTCGATTGTTATGGAATCCTGGGCTCATGGTTGCCCGATTGTTGCGACAGATTCACAGGGGCCGGGAGAGTTGATTGACGATGGATTGACCGGTCTGTTGACCCCAGTTGATGAGGTTGAACCTTTGGTGGTAGCTATCTCCTCTCTTTTGGACAACTCTTCTCAGCGACATTTCCTGAGAAAAAATGGAGAGGAACTGTATTGGCAAAAATACAGTCGTGATGTTGTCGTTAAACAATATGAAGAGCTGTATCAGAATATAACCGGATAAGCTTGGTTAAGGGTTGTACTTCATTGATAACAGTCAATTCTCATTGGGTGTTGAAGGGGTAGATGAGAGAGAGATCGTTATGATCTTGATCTTGCTGCAGCATGTGATCATAGCCATTTCTCCATCCTTTAGTAACCAAGTTTACTGAGTTGGCAGGATTTGAACAGGGCAAAAGAAACAGTTTTATCAAGTTGTTTTTGCAGGTATGATGACCAGAAGGGACAGTTATCCCTTGTTGGTTTTTTCGCAGTGATAAATAGATTTTT
>JAOZQF010000231.1 GCA_029932345.1 Desulfuromusa sp.
GCAGAGTCAAAAGATGCCAATACCATTTTGGATTTTCATCGGATCTGTACTTTGTCACCCGATTTCGGGTGAAATTGGTTTTTCTTGTAACCGTACAGTAAAGCAATTGCCGCCCTCATCATTGGTCTCAACCCGGACGCTTCCATCATAAAGATTGGCAATATGTTTAACGATGGAGAGCCCCAGACCGGTGCCGGAATGTTGCTTGTTGCGTGACTGCGAACAGGTATAGAAACGTTCAAAAATCCGTTCTCGGTCAGCCATATCGATGGGTGGCCCTTGATCGTCTACCCTGACCATTAATCCAGCTTCGCTCCGCTGTATCGCCGCAACAACTGTTTTCCCCTCAGAATATTTAATAGCGTTGTCGATCAGGTTGATCAAAATACTCTGTAGATGTTCAGGGAGAATACCAACCTCGGTCAGATCTGTATTCAGAAGCAGTTCCTTCTCACTGTTTTCAGCATAAAGTGCTCCGATATCGGCTCTTGTTTCACTCAGGGGTGTCGCTTTTTCAAGAATGAAGGTATCTCCAATTGATTCCAGTTTGTGCAGTTCAATGATGTCGTTAATCAGATCATTCAGGCGAACGGAAGAGTCATAGATATGATCCAGAAAGCGGAGTCTGGTTGCTTTCTCAATATCTGGCGTGTCACGCAGAGTTTCGGCATAACCCATGATCAGCGCCAGCGGAGTTTTCAATTCGTGAGAAATATTTCCGGTCAACTCAGCCTTGAACGACTCATATTCAACCTGTTTTGTGACATTGCGGATCAGCAGGAGTTTTTGATCTTCAATTTGTCTCAAGCTGACATCAAAGGTATCATCATGTAGCTGGACTCTGGTTGTCTCCCTGCTCTGCTCCAGAATATCGCTGAAAAAACTGATCAGGTGAATATCGTTGATGGCATGATAGAGACTGATGCCGGAGATGAAATCGATACCGAACTTTGTTTCCAGCCAAGGGTTGGCATGGAGGATAATATTCTCTTGGTCGAGCAGCAAAACTCCCTGATCCATACTGGTAAAGATATGGCTGAGTTTTTGTTGATCGCGTGCCAGTTCCAGATTTTTCTTTTGCATCCCGGCATAAATTCGGTAAATCAACCCGGCAATTTTGGCCATTGACGGGTCTCTGAAACGGGGAAAGTGGATATTGGTTTTGCCTGATTCAATATTATCGGCGATGTAATTCAGCTTCTGTACGGGGAGTGAAACCTTGCGGGCAAAGTAGAGGGACAGCAGCAGAACCACCAGGCTCAGACAGAAAAATGCCCAAATAACCTGTACGGTGAATTTTTTTTGTAACGATTCAACATAGGTTGCCGGATAAGCAAGCCGCAGAACCTTATTGTCAGAGAGTTTTCTGGCAAAATATAACATCTGCATATTCGTTGTGTCGCTGAAGCGGGTGGCAAAACCGTCACCAGAATAGATCGCATCCTTGATTTCGGGTCGACCTTTATGGTTTTCCATCGATGCGATTTGATCGAACGGCACCCGTGAATCGAGGAGAACCCTCCCCCCGTGGTCGACAACAGTAATACGCAACGAAGTCTGCTGGGTCATCTCGGTCAAACGGGCATGGCTCTCCGGCGTAGTGACAGCAAGATCTTTACTTTGCAACGCCAGAATAACCCACTTGTTCTCCATCTCCTGCAACAGTTCGTGGCGGGCATTGGCCAACATCATGCTGTGGGTAAAATAAAAGGTGAGAACCAAAGCGATAAAGATGGGAATAAAGAGAACCAGAAAAACCTTAACGAAAGAACGCATTATTCAGCCTTATAGCCGATTTTTGGAATTGATCTGATGATTTGACCAGCTTCTCCAAGTTTTTTTCGCAGCGTAGAAATATGGGAATCAACCGTTCGGGTGTAGACATCAGCATCATAACCCCAGATGGTTGTCAGTAATTGGCTACGGGTAAATACGCGGCTGGGATGTTTGATGAACAACAGCAGTAACTGGAACTCCTTGTTGGTCAGAACAATCTCCTGTTCGGCAACAAAAGCCTTGTGCTTAGTTTCATCGATAGCAATTCCCGCGTAGGTGATAAGTGCTCCCGCCGCATCGGTACGTGACCGTTTCAACACCACCATAATTTTGGCGAGCAAAACCTTCATACTGAAAGGTTTGGTCAGATAATCATCAGCACCCGCTTCAAGGATGCGGACGATATCCCCCTCGCTGCTCTTGGCCGAGATGATAATGACCGGGATTTGGACAAATTTCTGGTTAGCACGAATCAGCGTCAAAAACTGATCCCCTTTTAATCCCGGCAACATGATATCGAGTAGAATCAAGTCGGGGAGAAAGTCTTCCAGCAGCATCAGAGCGTCGTTGGCGTTATCGATACCAACAATTGTGTGCCCAGCATTCTGCACATTGAAGGTAACGACCTCCCGCAAAGCCTCTTCATCTTCGACCAGCAATATTTTAGCCATCAATTTCCTCTTGGCCGATCCGGTGAGCGGTGTTTGATAATCTCACCGGTTGCCATAAAGTAGATCATTTCGGCAATGTTCGTTG
>JAOZQF010000232.1 GCA_029932345.1 Desulfuromusa sp.
CCACGTCCCTCCCAAAAATCGCTATTGGATCGCGCCCAGTTAATACCAGAGAGTTTATCGAGTTTGGTTTTCCACTGCTTCGGCTGTTTCCTTAGTAATTCGTTACCAATTTTTCCAAGAGCATGAAGGGCTACCCCATGAGAATGAATAAAATCCTGCCGAACTTCACCAGCAGTAATCTTCCGATCTTTAACTAAACCCCACTCGGGGATATGACGAGCAACTTCATCCCAAAATTCTATGGCTAAAGAGGCACGTTCTTCCTCTGTTTCTGTTTCTATTTTATTGAGGAGAGCCGATGTTGCCGTATAGATTGCACTGAGTGTAAACAACTTTCGTGATCTAGCAGAAAGGGTGCTTTTTTCCATCTCGACAACATCTTTAAATGCAGTGGATTTCAGAGCTATGAGCTTAGCTATGGATGCCATTTCATCACGATGGTCATAGAGTAATCCCAATGATCTTGAAGGACGGATAGCGTAACGATTTAGGTCTGCGAACATCTGCTGACAACGGGTAAGGCCTCGATCAAGAAAAAACACAACAGCGATGGTTTCATTGCCGAGATCCGGGTTTTCATGGAGAGCCATTTCGATGGCGGCTCGGCGGTGTTGTCCATCGTTTATAATAAAACGTGCTGACATAGGGACACGCAATACGCCTACCTGGTTACTGTTGGGTTCCTCACCAAGTGGATCAAAGGTGACATCCGCATCAATGGACGCTGTGATTGCTGAAAAGACATAATTTTCAGGTCCTTCGGTGAGATATCGTGACATCTCCGGAACACGACCTTTATTGAGGATCCGTTGAGCACGTAACTCCGGGGGAAGAACCTCTTCATCCCAGATAAAAATTTTAGGAATAAGATGGAGAGGGCACATTGAAACATAATATTCTCGTTTTGCCTGGATGCCACGAATGGCAGGGAAAATATATTGAAAATTAGGATCCATGAAAACCTCGATTTTCTGCTTGAATTGAATTGCAACGAACGATAGTATTCTTGCAGAAAATATTTGTTTGTCAACAAAAAAACAAACAAGGTGGTATTTTATGCAAACTTTATGGAGATTTAATCCACTATGGAGAATAGACCGATCTATCTCGATTGCAATGCAACAACTCCAGTTGAACCATTAGTGTGTGACAAAGTATGTCATTTTCTTGGGGAGGAAATGGGAAATGCTGCAAGTCGTACACATGTCTGGGGAACAAAAGCAAAACAGGCTGTGCAGGCTGCTCGACAGCAAGTTGCCGAAGTGGTTAAGGCAAAAAACGATGAGGTGATCTTTACTAGTGGTGCCACAGAAAGTAACAATATTGCTTTGTTGGGGCTCGCTGAACATGGTGAGGCATCAGGCAAAAAACATCTCATTACAACGCCTATTGAACATAAGTCTGTTTTGGAGCCGCTGTCTATTTTGCAGGAGCGTGGTTTTGAAATTAGTTATGTCCCTGTTGGCGAGAAAGGTTGGGTTGATCCGGCTGAACTCAAGAAGCACTTGCGTGATGATACTTTGGCCGTATCAGTTATGCATGTAAATAATGAAACGGGAGTTATTCAACCAATTGGACAGATTGCTGAAGTTTTGAACGATCACCCCGCCTATTTTCATGTTGATGCAGCACAAGGGTTTGGTAAAGAGATTGACCCATTACAAAACAGCCGGATTGATATGATTAGCGTCAGTGGTCACAAGATTTTTGGACCAAAAGGGATTGGGGCTTTGATTGTTCGGCGGCGTGGCTTTAAACGTATTCCTCTTCAACCTATCATGTTTGGTGGTGGACACGAACGGGGTTTACGCCCCGGGACGTTGCCAGTGCCTTTGATAAGTGGTTTGGGAGAAGCGGCAAGATTGGCTCTTATATCCCACAAAGAAAGAGAACAAAAGTGTTTAGTGATGCGCAAGGAAGCTATGGAGGCACTCATAGCTATTGGTGGTATTATCAATGGTGATAACGAAAAAGTGATGCCACATGTTTTAAATATATCATTTCCTGGACTTGATTCCGAAGCGGCACTTGTCGCACTGAAAGATTTGGTTGCTATATCCAATGGCTCAGCTTGTACTTCACAGAATTACGAACCGAGTCATGTGCTGGAAGGAATGAATTTAAGTGAAGGGCGTATTCAGAGTGCATTACGTATTTCATGGTGTCACATGACCCCCAAGGTGGATTGGAGTGAAGTGGTCAGCGCAATAAATAATGTTCGTTAATTCAATAAGAGAAAGGAAAATCAATGTCAAGTATTTGGTCTTCAGTTGTTGAAAAAGCTAATTTGAGGCTGCAAGAAAAAGGTCTTGAAGTTGTTTTCAACCAATTCAAAAATGATGATTCTCATGTAAAAGCAAAGGCTGGCTTTCCTCGTTCATATTGGGCATTTGCACATAACGCCGATAGCCTATGGATCGAGTTGGAGCTTAAGCCGAAGAGGAAAGATAATAAACCGTTTCCGCAAGAGGCTCTATTTGAAAAAATCATCCAGTATCAGTCAGAAATCGAGACGAAGCTTGGTTTTGA
>JAOZQF010000233.1 GCA_029932345.1 Desulfuromusa sp.
AAAAGCACTATTTTCCTGCCGATGCAGCAATCAAATTGATTCACGGCAGCGGCGGAATTGTCGTCCTTGCTCATCCCCCCTACGTGACCCGTGATCGGCATAAGCTGAAAAAGTTGGTTGCTGAGTTGGTAGGTTTGGGCTTGGATGGCATTGAGGCCTACAATAATGGTTCTAATCTGGAAGATACCGATTGGTTGGTTAAGCTGGCCCGTCAACATGGTCTGGTGGTGACCGGTGGTTCCGATTTTCATGGTGACAGTGGCTCTCTGATTGAGGTGGGGAGGGGGGTTCGTGGACTTCGGGTCCCTTATAGTTGCGTTGAAGAGATCAGGATTGCCTTGAGAAAAATTGGTAAGAAGTCGTGATTATGTATCGTCAAACTTGCTGAAATCTTTCAATTACTCCCGCAATCTCCCCCGTTTCTATATTGCCGAAAGAGAGACGTAAATAAGGTTCCAGTCTCGGGCCAAAGGTTTCTCCCGGGAGGCAGATCAGATTGGCTTCATCTACCATCCGTTTAGCGGCTTGGCGCCCGGTCAAATTTTCCCATGGATGTTGAACCCAGGCAAAAAATGAGCCGCTGGCCGTCAGTTTGAAGTTGGTTTTTGCCGCGAGAAAATCACTTTTAAAACAATCATGTCTCTGCTTCATTATGGCCGCATTGTCTGCGACCCACTCATCCAGATATTGACAACCAAATTTTAGTGCCAGTTGCGTGGGTCGTGGTTGACAGACCACCATGCTGTCCTGAATCTTTAAGGCCTGCTGAATATATTTTTCGGCGGCAATCAATGCTCCACAGCGTAGTCCGGTCAAGGCAAAGGTTTTACCGAATGAAGCAATCTGAATAAAGTGATCTGTCCAGTCCGGACGATTGAACAGTTGATGTGGTGAGGAGCCGATAAAGGCATTATAGGTTTCATCCAGAATCAGGCTGATATGGTGCGCCTGTGCCAACTCAAAAAAAGCGTTGATTTGCGCTGGTGGAATCACTGCCCCGGTCGGATTGCTGGGGGTGACCAGTAAGATTGCTTTGGTTTTTGGACTGATCAGCGCAGCGATTGTTTCCAGATCGGGTTGTCCGCCACCCTCCGGGTCAAAAGGGGCATAGATGGGTTTAATCCCCAGGGCTTGTAATCCCATGGGGTGATCAAAATAAGCAGGTAGCTGAACGATAACCTCGTCGCCGGGTTGACACAGGGAGGTGATCGCCAGCCAAAAGGCCTGGCTGGCACCAATGGTCAGACAGAGTTGTTGTGGCTTTGGTGCGCCGTGATAGTGACGTTGGTACCAGTTGCAAAGCTCCTTTCGAACTTCCGGGAGCCCTTCGTCGGGGCTGTATTTGAAGGTGAGGGGATCATCGAGGCTGTTTTTCAGAAAACCAACCAACTCCGCTGGTGGTGGATAACTGGGAACCGCCTGACAGAGATCAATCAGGGGTTTTTCTGCCGGGAAAGTACGACCAGCCAACCAACTTTTCACCTCAGTAATTGGTGGTGGTTGGATCTCCGCTATTTGTCCCGATACTTGCATCTGAATTATGTCCTGCTAGGAGGCTAGCAGCCTCATAGGTCAATGATTTTCCAGGCTTTAATCCCTTAAACCGACAACCCCTTGGACGCTGATTAAATCTGAAAAGGCATGATTTAACCTAAAAAACAGGATCTTGGTTTAACCAAAGACTTCAATCTTGTTTTTAGTCTAATCAGATTTATCCGATTTTTCCGCTCTTTCAGCGTCCAAAAGCTTATAAGACTTTCAAGGTGTCCAACATTTTTACTGATAATCAGACTATGCTCTGCGGATAACTTCAACTAACAGTTCACTGGCTTTGACCATATCGTCAATGGCGATTTGTTCATCTATCGTATGAACTTTTTCCATTCCGGTTGCCATAATGACCATCTCGATGCCGTGGTTGTTAAAAATATTGGCGTCTGAGCCCCCACCGGCCGCTTCAATTTTTTGTGGCCGCTGCAGTGCCACTCCGGCGGCTTGAATGACTTGTAAAATCTGTGCATCTTCGGCAACGAACATCGGTGAGAAGTCTTCCCGCAATTCTATTGACATGGTTGCCTGCTTGGTTTCGTCACCCACCACAATCTTTGCATTATTGACCTCTGCTTCAACAATACCGATAATCGACTCAGTTTGCTCGCGGAGTTTATCGATACTATGGCTGCGTACCTCACCGCGCAAACTGATCCGACTGGGGATGATGTTTGATGCCATCCCTCCATGGATGGTTCCAATATTTGCGGTGGTCTCCGCATCAATTCGTCCAAGATTCATTCTTGAGATTGCCCTGCTGGCAATTTGAATGGCAGAAACTCCCTGCTCCGGGCAGACTCCTGCATGAGCTTCGTGACCAAATATATCTATAGTAAAGCGGTTAGCTGCCGGGGCACGATTAATAACAATATCAACACCTCTGGTGTCCAGAGCCAGACCCCGCTTTGCTTTAAATTGAGAAAAATCAAGCTGTTTTGCCCCCAATAGCCCTTGCTCTTCACAAATGCTGATC
>JAOZQF010000068.1 GCA_029932345.1 Desulfuromusa sp.
TTCTGGCGTGCAGAGGAGTATCATCAGCTCTATTTTAAGAAGCAAAAACCAGATTTTATGTTGTAGCTCTCGGAGATAAGTCCATTTTTAAACGATTATTGACGCAAACCCGATTATCGAATTTTCTCCAGGCAACTGCCTTTGTCGTACTTTTGGTGGGCTGCTATTTTGCATTAATGGAGGGAGCCGAAAACCTTGGCTACAGCTGGCACTGGAATCGGGTTTCACGTTATCTAATCTCTTTTACGACTGATGGTTGGCAATTCGGTCCCCTACTACAGGGGTTGTGGCTGACCCTTGAGATTACCCTGATCAGCCTTGGACTCTCTCTGATTATCGGACTGGTGTCTGCTTTGATGCGCTTATCAACCAGCCCGGTAGCACGGGGGCTGGCGCAAATTTATCTTGAGCTGATCCGTAATACTCCCCTGCTTATCCAGATATTTATCATTTACTTTGTTTTTGCCCCGATTCTCGATATCGGTCGGTTCACTTCCGCTATTCTGGCGTTAAGTTTGTTTGAGGGGGCTTATGCTTCCGAGATTATTCGGGCAGGAATTGTTGCTCTCCCGGTTGGTCAGTGGGAGGCATCAGCGTCTCTGGGGATGAGCCGTGGGCAGAGCTATCGCTATATTATTCTCCCCCAGGCATTGCACCAGATGATTCCGCCGTTGACCAGCCAGGGGATCTCACTGGTGAAAGATTCCGCTCTGGTCTCAACCATCGCTATTTATGATTTAACCATGCAGGGTCAGCAGATTATTGCCGAAACCTTTTTATCTTTTGAAATCTGGTTTGCCGTTGCAGCAATTTATCTGCTGGTCACCACACTTCTGTCGATTCTGGTAAAATATCTGGAGCAGCACCTTTCTGAATACACGACTTAACCCGAACAATGAGGAAAAGCCTATGAAACTGCGGATAATGTTTATTTTGACCTTGATCATGACCCTTCTGGCCGCTCCGGTCTGGGCAAAAAATATCCGGCAGGATCTGGTCAAAGCGGGAACCCTTGAACAGGTTATGGCAAAAAATAAATTGCGGATCGGGTTTTCAACCTTTGTGCCGTGGGCGATGAAGGACAAGACGGGTGGCTATACCGGTTATGAAATTGAAGTTGCCCGGCAACTGGCAACTGACATGGGGGTTGAACCGGTGTTTATCCCGACCAAATGGTCAGGTATTATCCCGGCACTGTTGACCGGCAAATTTGATGTCATCATCGGTGGGATGGGGATCACTCCAGCGAGAAATCTGAAGGTTAATTTTAGCGATCCCTATGAATTTTCAGGAATGTCGATCGTCGCAAACAGCAAGCTTGCTGCAGGAAAAGTCAACTTAGATGATTTCAACCACCCGGATATCACCATTGTTGCCCGGATTGGAACGACTGCGGCAGCTGCGGCAAAAAAGTATCTGCCCAAAGCAAAACTGCGTCTGTTTGATGATGAGGGTCAGGCTTTGCAGGAGGTTCTGAATAAGCGGGCTGCAGCAATGATCTCATCGCAACCTTTTCCTGAATTTCAAACTCTGAAATACGCCGACAAATTGTTTTTGCCACTGGCAGGGAAAACCTTCACCAAAGAACCGATCGGGTTTGCTATCCAGAAAGGTGATGGTGATTTCCTCAATTTTCTCAACAACTGGATTCTGGTTAAACAGAGTGATGGCTGGTTGCAGGAACGCTACGATTACTGGTTCACCACGCAGGATTGGAAAAGCCAGATTCAATAGGTCGGGAGTTTAACTTTTGTTACCATCGCAACCATCACGCTGGGGACGGCTCGATCTGATTCTGCTCTCCCTGTTGTTTGCCGCCATTGGTTATCTCGGTTACCGGATCAATGCCGGACTTGAGTATCAATGGAACTGGCAGCTTATCCCGCAGTATCTGGTCCGTCACGATCCTGAAGCGGGGTGGGTTCCCAATCTGCTGTTGCAGGGATTGCTGACGACCATCCGCTTGAGTTTCTGGAGTTTGCTGCTGGCCCTCCCCTTTGGTTTGCTTGCCGGGTTATTACGCACCAGCCTTCATCTGTTTAACCGGTTGGTTGGTGGAACCTATGTGACGTTGTTGCGAAATTTGCCCCCACTGGTGTTGATTTTTATTTTCTACTTTTTTATCAGCGATCAGATCCTCCCCTTGTTCAGTATTGGTGAAAAGATCGCTGCTGCTCCCGAATGGTTACAGCGAGTATTGGAATTGTCTCTGGCTCCGGTGGATCAGCTGGAACCGTTTCTGGCAGCGGTGATGACATTGGCTCTGTTTGAAGGGGCTTATATCGGTGAAATTGTTCGGGCTGGAATCAATAATATTGAGTCTGGGCAATGGGAAGCTGCCAGAGCACTGGGGATGAGACGCTGGCAACTGTTGCAGCATATTATTCTCCCGCAGGCGTTTCAGCGGATGATTCCGCCGTTGGCGGGGCAGGCGATCTCAACGATCAAAGATTCGGCGATTGTCTCGGTTATTTCGATTCAGGAACTGACTTTTCAGGGGATGGAGTTGATGGCGGCAACCTATTTGACCTTTGAAGTCTGGATCACCATCACCCTCCTCTATTTTCTCCTCACCTACAGCTGTTCCTGGTTGTCCGGACGCCTGGAGTTGCGTTTGCGTCGAGCGTAGTTCTCAACCAGCCCGACAGGATTTATCAATAAATCGACAACTCCGACTCATCATCAAAAATATGCAGATGGGTCAGATTGATGGTCATGCGGAGCTCTTCACCGCTTGAAAAAACCTGCCGTCCTTCCGATCGTGCCACCAGACTTGCCCCCTGAATATCCATGTGTAGATTGGTTTCGTTGCCCAGAGGCTCAACAATTTTGACTGTACCATCAACCCGGAAGGTTAATTCTGCTGCAATTTTCTCATCCTCATGGGCGATAAACAGATCTTCAATGCGAAGACCCATGATCACTTTTTGTCCGTCTTTGAGTTGAGTCCCGGCTTTTTCCGGTATTGGAATTTCCAATTGGTCACTGAGTTTAAGTTTTTGTTGTTCACCGACGTTGATCACTGTTGCCGGGTGTAAATTCATCGGTGGTGAACCCATAAATCCGGCAACAAAAGCATTGGCAGGGTTCTGGAATATCTCCATCGGGCTCCCCACCTGTTCAATATAACCGTCGCGCATGACCACAATGCGGTCGGCGAGGGTCATCGCTTCAATCTGGTCATGGGTGACATAAATGATAGTATTCTGTACCTGGTGGTGGAGTTGTTTGATCTCCAGTCTCATCTGGGTGCGCAATTTGGCATCAAGGTTGGATAGGGGCTCGTCAAACAGGTAGACCGCAGGACGACGTACAATAGCCCGCCCCATAGCCACCCTTTGCCGCTGTCCACCCGATAGTTCATGGGGTTTGCGGAACAGCAGTTCGTCCAGCTCCAGTATCGCGGCAACCTCCTGCACCCGTTTTTCAATCTCCTCTTTCGCCATTTTCCGCAAGGTCAAACCAAAGGAGATATTTTTATAGACGTTCATGTGGGGGTAAAGGGCATAGTTCTGGAAAACCATCGCCGCATCCCGATCTTTTGGAGCCACATCGTTGACCACTCGATCAGCAATTTCGATAGTTCCGGAGGTAATATCCTCCAACCCGGCAATCATTCTTAATACCGTTGATTTCCCGCAACCAGACGGTCCAACCAGAACCACAAATTCTTTGTCGATAACGTTCAGGTTGATGCCATGAACAACCTCAAGCTTGCCATAATTTTTGAACAGATCTTTTAGAATGACGTTGGCCATTGGATAAAAACTCCAGTAGATCAGGGATCTTTTAAGCTATTGATATAGTAGTCAGGTTTATTTTGTAATTTTCTTCATCAAGTCATTGACGAATTGTCTTTATTGGTCTTTACTTTACTTGTTAGAACTTGGTTATATTTTTTCTGACACTTTGCACTATTTGTGCAGTTTCTGGCAAGATTTTAAATGTGGTGGGTAACTATTATCCTAAACCAACCTGAGGAGGAAAGTATGTCAAAGAGCAAATGTTTCTGGCTTGTTATGGCAGTCGCCATGCTGATCAGTTTTGCCGGATCAGCCTTCGCAAAACCAATCGAAATCAACTGGTGGCATGCGATGCGTGGTGCGCGTGGTGAAGTCGTACAAAAAATTGTTGATGGGTTTAATAACTCCCAATCCGATTACAAGGTTATCCCCGTCTATAAAGGGTCATACGACGAAGTTGTTAATGCCGGGGTTGCAGCGGTGCGTGCCGGAAAGCAGCCACATATTCTCCAATCATTTGAAGTTGGTACCCAGACAATGATGATGTCAGGGGCTATCTATCCCGTTCATCAACTCATGGCCGATAAGGGTTACAAAATTGACTGGTCTCAATACCTCCAACCGGTTCTCTCCTACTATATGAATGCTGATGGCAACCTGATGTCAATGCCATTTAACTCATCGACTCCGGTTATGTATTACAATGTTGATCTATTCAAAAAGGCCGGCATTCCAATGTTGTCAAAAGAGAAGCCCATCACCTGGGATCAGATGGGTGAAATTACCGGGAAACTGGTAAAATCAGGGGTCAAGGGCGGTCTGGTGACGGCCTGGCAATCCTGGACTCAGATAGAGAACTACAGTGCTATCCATAATATCCCCTTTGCCACCAAGGCCAATGGTTATGAGGGGCTGGATACCGAACTGTTGATCAATAATGAAAAAGTGGTTAACCATATCGCTCGACTGAAGAGCTGGATGGCAGATAAACGTTTTTATTATGGCGGTCAAAAATATCAAGGTCCAAAATCTGAATTTATCGCCCAGAATGCCGGCCTCTATATCGATTCAATCAGTGGCATTGCCAAACTGAAGAAAGCGGTTCACGACTTCACCTGGGACGTTGCCCCCCTCCCGGTAGAATCCTGGATGAAAGAACCACAAAATAGTATTATTGGCGGTGCTTCTCTGTGGGTATTCAAGGGATTGCCAAAAAAAGATTATGCTGGTGTTGCAGCATTCTTGAAATATCTGGCCGGAAACAAATCCCAGATTCTCTGGCATAAAGCGACCGGTTACTTCCCGATCACGTTGACCGCCTATGATCAACTCAAAGCAGAGGGCTACTACAAGAAAAATCCCCTTCAAGAAGTGGGTATCAAGCAGCTGACCCGCCGGACTCCGACCAAAATTTCCCGGGGCTTGCGTCTGGGTTATTTCATCCAGATTCGGAACATCATCAATGAGGAGTTGGAGCTGGTCTGGAGTGGCAAAAAAACCGCCCAGCAAGCAATGGATAATGCCGCTGCCAGAAGTAACGTCAAGTTGCGTGAATTTGAAAGAATCTACAAGTAGTTGTCATTTCTGAATATTTTTAGATAGGATCGGGGGCATCTTCTCTTCGGAGATGCCCCCGATTAGTGTTATAGTTTTATTATGATAAAAAAACGATCTTATTTTAAATCCCGTACCCTGGCGTATGTACTGATTCTGCCACAACTGTTGATTACCGCAGCTTTCTTCTACTGGCCGGCGGTACAGGGAATCGTTGCCTCTTTTCAATTGTCTGATCCGTTTGGGTTCCGCACCCGGTTTGTCTGGTTTGACAACTATATTGCCCTGTTCAGTGATCCCCTTTATTTACAATCGATAGGGATAACACTGCTTTTCAGTGGGTCTGTAGCCATCGTTTCAATCTCCTGTGGGTTGTTTTTAGCCAGCATGGCAAACCGGGCACTACGACTCACCTCGTTGACCCGTACTTTGCTGATCTGGCCCTATGCAATCGCTCCGGCAATTTCCGGGATTCTCTGGCTGTTTCTGCTGCACCCTTCCTATGGGGTTGTGGCGATCGGGATGGAAAAGTGGCTGGGGATCGACTGGAATCCGTTACTTAACAGTTCCAATGCCATGTTGATGGTGGTGCTGGCGAGTGCCTGGAAAAATATCAGTTATAATTTTGTCTTTTTCCTCGCTGGATTACAGGCCGTCCCCCACTCACTGATTGAAGCTGCAGCAATGGATGGAGCCAGTCCGTTTCGCCGCTTCTGGGCAATTACTTTCCCGCTGCTCTCCCCGACGATGTTTTTTGTCACCGTGATGACAATTATCTTTTCATTCTTTGAATCTTTCGGAGTGATCCATGCGGTCACCCAGGGGGGACCGGGTGGTTCGACCAATATCCTGGTTTACAAGGTTTATCAGGATGGGTTTATTGGCTTAAATCTGGGCTCATCTTCGGCGCAGTCGGTGGTGTTGATGGGGTTAATTATTTTGATTACCGTGCTGCAGTTCAAATATGTAGAGCGTAAAGTTCAGTATACAGGCTAGAGTGTCCTGCCATGCGTCAAATGTCGCTCTCAGCAAAGCGATAAGTGGCCAGATGCCAGGCGCACGAGTGCAGGATTAGTTATTCTAATTTAAGTGAGTGCAACACCGCAGCTGGCTGCTTATCGCTTTGCCCTGCGGGAGTCATGTAAATTCATCAATATGGCGTTACAGCCCTTGACAATGGGAGACCATTCTCTTCGGTCTGTGCCTTATCTTGATGAATTTACATGACTCTGAATGTGACATTAGACGCATGGTAGGACACCATTATGATGGTTGAAAGAACTCCAAAACTTGATTTTTTTACCTATACAGCCCTCATCCTGGGAATTATTGCGGTTGGCTTTCCGATCCTCTACGCATTTATTGCCGCAACCCTGCCAATTGAAGATGTCTCCCAAGTTCCCATGGTGATGATCCCCGGGAACCAATTATTCCACAATCTTGGTGAAGCATGGAGTCGTGGACATCTTGGAACGCAGCTATTTAACTCCTTTATTATGGCCAGTGGAATCACCATTGGGAAGATTGTCGTTTCCCTGTTCGGCGCTTTTTCCATTGTCTACTTTGACTACCGTTTCCGGGTGGTTGCTTTTGCGACAGTTTTTTGTACTTTGATGTTGCCGGTTGAAGTCAGAATCTTGCCAACCTACGAAATGGCCGCAAATATTTTTGGACCACTCCAGTCAGTCTGGAATGCTCTGGGGCTGGATGGTATTGTCAGCTGGTTTGCCGGGCACGATATTGAGGTCACTCTGGAATTCAGCCTGCTTGACAGCTATGCCGGACTCATTCTCCCTTTGACCGCCTCGGCAACTTGTACTTTCCTGTTTCGGCAATTTTTCCTGACCATCCCGGAAGAACTCTGTGAGGCCGCCAAGATGGATGGTGCTTCACCAATGACCTTTTTCTGGAAAATCCTCCTCCCCTTGTCAAAAACCAATATTGCCGCCTTGGTAGT
Source organism: Desulfuromusa sp. (assembly GCA_029932345.1). Lineage (GTDB taxonomy): Bacteria > Desulfobacterota > Desulfuromonadia > Desulfuromonadales > Geopsychrobacteraceae > Desulfuromusa. The sequence goes on from JAOZQF010000068.1 coordinate 7,255, forward strand.
GATTGAATTTGTCTATGGCTGGAATCAGTATCTCTGGCCATTGCTGATTACAACCAATCAGAATATGACGACAGCGGTTATTGGTTTACAGCATTTGCTGCCCTCTCCGGAAGATCCCCCTGATTGGCACATTGCGATGGCGGGAGCGCTGATCGTTATGTTGCCTCCGGTTCTGGTGGTCCTATTGATGCAACGCTGGTTTGTCAAGGGTCTGGTTGAGAGGGAAAAATAGTCAGTGAGGTCCGAAATCTGTAACCATCCCCGTATTGTTGATGCTGAAACTTGCCTGGCCGGTTGTACCTGTGGTGGCGACCATCCTGCTCCTGAGGTGACCCTCTATTCGGGTGAAGATGCTGCACAGATGATGGCAGAAGAGTGCCGTGCCGTTTATGGTGATCGCCCGGTTTTACTTCTGTTTGATCCCGAAACCTATGCGGTTGCCGGAGCCGATCTGGAACAGCGACTGCTGTCTGAAAAAGTCAATCTGACAACTCATCAATTTGATTCCAATCCTGTCGCGACTGCGGCCTTGATTGATACCGTACGAGATCTCGATCACGGTATGGCGCTGATTATTTCGGTTGGTTCAGGGACAATCAATGACCTGGGAAAATATTCAGCTAGTGAAGATCAGATCGATTTCTGGTGCCTGCCGACCGCCCCCTCGATGAACGGTTACACCTCCGGGATTGCGGCGATCAAGGTCAAAGGGGTGAAGCGGACTCTTCCCGCCGCCCCGCCAAAGCGAATTTATGCACGTCCTGAGGTGATCCAGAACGCGCCACTCAAACTACGGCAAGCGGGGTTCTGCGATGTTTTAGCCAAGGTGGTGTCTGATATCGACTGGCAGTGTGAATCATTATTGTTCAGTGGAAGTTACTGCGGTCTCCCCGCGGCAATGATGACCACCGTGGAGAAAAGTTATTCGGAACATGGCTTGGAGATTGGCCGGGGCGATGAATCTGCAGTGATGGGGTTGTTCCACGGACTGTTGATATCGGGTGTCGCCATGAGTCTTGCCGGGTCAAGTGCTCCCGCTTCGGGGGGTGAGCATCTGGTCTCCCACTTCTGGGATATGCGCGAGCCGTTGACCGGGCGCGAACCGGAGCTCCACGGGCTGCAGGTGGGGGTTGGGATTATTCTGTCGACTGCCTGTTATCGCCGCTTAAGAGAACTGGCGGCAGAAGATTTCCCCCGCAGGGGAGAGGAGCTGTTTGCCGCAACCGCAGCAGAGATTCCAGCAATATGGGGCCCTTATGCCGATGAAGTTGCCAAACAATTTCAGGGGAAACGGGATGCACTAATACAATTTAATACCCTGTTGCCACAAAAATGGAATGAGTTACAAACCCTTTTTCAGCAGGTTCAATCCCCCGAATACTTTGCCGAGCTGTTTGCCCGAACCGGAGCCCCATTTAATCTGGAAGCCTTCCGCTTAACCAAAGAGGAATTTATGTTGGCGGCCCTGAACAGTCGTGCTATCCGCGAGCGGATCACCGTTCTTGATCTCGCTGCCCATGCCGGGGTTTTGGATCTGGCAGCCAATGATGCTCTACAGCTGTTGTCTTGCTGATATCTTATATATGGTTATCCCCTTGACTTAACTAAAGTTGGTAGATGCTGGTTGAGTCAGCACTCCTCCACGGAGGGGAGTCAATGCACATTCGCAAAACTCGCCTGCGGCTCAAACATTCCTCATTTAGCCTTAAATCCCCTCCGTTCCGGTCGTATCATCCATCAAGGCAGATCCCTGTATAATTAAATAGTCGTGATTCGCCTGTACAACAGATGGGTGAACAGAATTATTATAATGTCGTGCGAAAGATTTAAATATAATGTAATATCGGCCTCAACTTTACTCATCACTTTGGCTTAATATTTTTACAGCTTCAGGTTTTAACATTAATGCAGTACGAAACTAAAAAACGCTCCATAATAAAGGCTTTCTCCTGGCGAACCTGGGCAACTATCACCACCGCGGTGATTGTTTTTGTTTTCACCGGTGAGGTTGCTTTAGCAATTACGGTTGGATTTATAGAAGTCTTCGCCAAAATGGCACTGTACTTTTTTCATGAGCGTCTCTGGCAAAAGATCAGTTTTGGAAAAAAAGAAATACCCTCCTTTGTTCTCTGGTTTACCGGGCTTCCCGCCTCTGGTAAAAAAGCTCTGGCTGACGCCGTATATCAACAATTGCAGCAGGATAAATTGAAAGTAGAACGCCTTGACAGTCTGGATGTTCGCCCCCTTTTCCCTGAAACTGGTTTTTCTCCCGAAGAGGTCAATCGACACGTCAAACGGGCTGGACACCTGTGTGCCATGTTAGAGAAGAATGGTGTTATTGTGGTCGCCTCTTTTGTTTCTCCTTATCGTCAGAGTCGAGATTTTGCCCGGAATCGCGCCGTCAACTTTATAGAAGTTTATATGCAAACGACGGTAGAAGCTTGTGAGCAGCGGGATAATAAAGGACATTATGCCAAAGCCCGCAGCGGTGAATACCAGAATTTCCCCGGAATTGATGTTGAATACGAA
>JAOZQF010000234.1 GCA_029932345.1 Desulfuromusa sp.
GCCGTCCGGCCAAGTATGCCAAAAGTTTTTACGGAATTGTTGATCTCCTCTCAATCCTCCCATCTTATATCAGCTTGTTATTGCCCGGTGGTAAATATCTGCTGGTGATCCGGATTCTGCGGTTGTTGCGGGTGTTCCGGGTGTTGAAACTGGTTCAGTATGTCGGTGAATCAAATTATCTGCAGCGTGCTCTCTGGGCCAGTCGGCGGAAGATTGTGGTTTTTCTCCTGTCGGTTTTTCTGCTGATGATTATTTTTGGATCGGTGATGTATATCATCGAGGGTGGAGAAAATGGCTTTACCAGCATCCCCCGTTCCATCTACTGGGCTATTGTGACGATGACGACGGTTGGTTATGGGGATATCTCTCCCCAGACCAGTCTGGGGCAGGCCATCGCGTCATTGGTGATGATCCTCGGTTATGGGATTATTGCGATTCCGACCGGGATTGTAACGGCAGAGCTCACCTTTCAGCAACATGTCTCCACCCAGGTTTGCCCTGAATGCAGTGCCGAAGGGCACGATCTGGATGCAACCCACTGTAAATTCTGCGGTGCCGATTTACATCCGGAGAAAAACTCTCAAAATCAAAGATAGCCACCACCAGAAGTAGGCGCCTTTAAGCGAGACGCCAAGAGCACCAAGAAAACCTTGAAATCTTTTTTTGGTTAAAACCTGAATTAAAACCTTGATTTTCTTGGTGTCTTTGCTTTAACAAAAAACTTGCTTTTGATTTTGACCACCTTGGTGCTCTTGGCGTCTTGGTGGCAAAGTATGGTTTTTGGTTTTACTCAGGGATCTGATCCAACTCTTCCCACCTTTGATAGTCGGCTTCGAGGGTTATTTCAATTTTCGCCAACCGCTCTTTCATGGTGGTGATCAATGTGCCATCCCCTTCTTTGTAGAGTGTCGGGTCAGCCATTTTTTCGTGTAACTCGGCCTGTTCAGTTTCCAGGGCATCAATCTGCTGTGGTAGTTTTTCCAGTTCCTGCTTCTCTTTAAAACTTAATTTGCGGGGTCGTTGTTTGCGCGGAGCGGGGTTCAGCTTCTCTTTTTTAGCTGGTGCAATTATTTCCGGTTGTGTTGCCAGCCAATCATCGTAGCCACCAATAACTTCTTCAACTTTGCCGCTGCCATCAAATATCAGCGAACTGGTGACAACATTGTTGAGAAAACTTCGATCGTGGCTGACCAGCAGAACAGTTCCCTGATAATCAAGAAGAAGTTCTTCCAGCAGGTCAAGAGTTTCCATGTCAAGATCGTTGGTCGGTTCGTCCAAAATCAACAGGTTGGCCGGACGGGTGAATAATTTTGCCAACAACAGGCGGTTTTTTTCACCACCCGATAAAACTCTGACTGGCGTCCGAGCTCGTTCGGGAGTAAAAAGAAAGTCTTGCAGATAACCATAAATATGGCGAGCGGTTCCATTAATCAAAACCTGATCGTGATCGTCAGCAATATTCTGTTTGACAGTTCGATCTTCATCGAGCTGATCCCGAAGCTGGTCAAAATAGGTGATCTGCAAATTAGTACCGTGACGCAATGTGCCAGAACTCGGCTGCAATTCTTCGGTTAAAACTTTTAGCAGCGTTGTCTTGCCGCTACCATTTGGGCCGATTAAGCCGATCCGGTCGCCCCGCATGATCCGCAGGTTGAGAGAATCAATTATCAGATCGTCACCGTATTTAAACGAGAGCTGCTCCGTTTCCACAACCATCTGACCGCTACGCTGGGCGGTTTCGAGCTGCAGACGCACTTGGCCAGTCCTATCGCGCCTCTGACGGCGTTCCTCACGTAATTTCAGTAAATCCCTGACCCGCCCCATGTTGCGGGTTCGCCGGGCTTTGATCCCCTTGCGAATCCAGATCTCTTCCTCTGCCAATTTCTGATCAAAGCGTGCCCAAGCTTTATCTTCACTATGGAGAACATCCTGTCGCCGTTGCAGAAACGTGGCGTAATTACAGCGATAATCGTTTAATTGACCCCGATCCAGTTCAATAATCCGGGTCGCAAGATTGCGGGTGAAGGTTCGGTCATGGCTGATAAAAATCAGGGTTTTCCTCAGTCGCAGTAAAAAACTTTCCAGCCAGCAGATCGCTTTGATATCAAGATGGTTGGTTGGCTCATCCAACAACAATAGATCAGGATCTTTAACCAGTGCCGCCGCCAGCAGCACCCGCCGCTTTAATCCTCCGGAGAGGGTTTCAAGCTCAACGTCCGGGTCAAGATTCATCTGTGTCAGGGTTTGCTCTATCCGCACATCCGCAGCATGTGGCTCCAACTGTTCCTTGGCTAAAATCTGTTGTAGTTGCTGGCGGATTGTCCCTTTCCATAGAGCCGGGAACTCCTGCGGAACATAGGCCGTTGTCACCCCTTGGTTACGGATAACCGATCCAGAATCCGGAGCAAAATCGTTATTGATCAGGTGCAGCAGGGTCGATTTTCCAGCACCATTACGACCAAGCAGACAAATCCGGTCTCCAGATTCAATTTGTAGACTGGTTGTGTCGAGGAGTT
>JAOZQF010000235.1 GCA_029932345.1 Desulfuromusa sp.
GCTGAATGGCATCCTCAACTCCAGCTTGGGAAATACCAATTATTTCAACTTTCTTGTACGTCCTGCCCCGTCCGTAAGTCATGGTAGCCTCCTTTTTTGTGTTATTTTTTTGATATTCACCTGATTAAAGAGTAGCACCCCAATCTGTTTTGTAAACACGGTCAGCAAGGTTGACGGGAGGAGCCAGCCTAATTTATGATCTGAGTACCAACAGCCTCACATCTTTCGCGTTTGGTTTTCCTCAAAAAAAATGGGTGAGCCTCGCTGGGAAAGCGACAGCAGCCTTAACAAAATCAAGTCCTGACAACTCTATTCAGAATTGGTATATCATTTAATTTCAACGGTTTGAAAAGGGGTATATATGCAAAAAAGTCAAAATTATGTGCGTAACCTGGTTATAATCCTTTTGTTAACCGGTGCGTCACTATTTTGCGTTGACCAGGTTGTAGCGGCAGTGGGAAATCCGCCTGCTGTGGATTTCCCTCCCGATCTGCAGAGCTACAACGATGCCGGGCAAGGTATCCTTGAGCGATTGGTTCACCGGGTCAGGGTGAACCCCTTTAATCTGGTGGGAACCTTGATTTTTTTAGGTGCAATTATCCACACTTTTCTGGCCAGTAAATTCATGGCCATTTCCCATCATCTGGAACATCAGCACGAACTTGAAAAGGAAAAAGGTCTGGTGCCCCGCAATTCGGTTTCACACCGATCCAGATTTATGCACTTTATGGGTGAAGTTGAGGTGGTTTTCGGCCTCTGGGCAGTTCTGCTATTTGTCGCTGTTACCGGTTTTTTTGACCGGTCGACAGCGGTCAACTATATCAGTTACGGGGTTAATTTCACTGAAGCGCTGTTTGTTGTCGTCATCATGACTCTGGCTTCAACCCGACCGATACTGAAGCTCTCGGAAATTTTCATGAACAAGGTCGCCACACTGCTCGGTGGCTCACTGATTGCCTGGTGGCTGACCATTCTCACCCTGGGACCGCTGCTCGGTTCCTTCATCACCGAACCGGCAGCAATGATTATCTCCGCCCTGCTGCTGGGGCGTAAATTTTACGCTCTGGAACCGAGTAACACGTTCAAATATGCCACATTGGGTCTGCTGTTTGTCAATGTTTCCGTCGGCGGAACCCTGACCCATTTTGCCGCCCCACCGGTGCTGATGGTCGCTGAAGTCTGGGGCTGGGGGATAGGGCATATGATGGCTGCCTTCGGCTGGAAAGCTGCTCTCGGGATTCTGTTGGCCAACGGACTTTACTGTTTCGCCTTCCGTGGCGAGTTCAAACGGTTACAGGAACAGTTTACCGTACTCAATCTGAAAGAGGAGATCATGACCAGGCACCTCTCCCGGAAAGAGATGGAGTTGGCGATTGACAAAGTTGCTGAACAACTTAGGTCAAAAGAGGGATTTTCTGAGCAGATTTCCGAAATATTCGAAAATCTCGCTGACAAAATTCGGGATCAGCTGAAAAAACAGTATTTACATAGCTGCGAGAGCCAGAAAATTGATCTCGAGTTAGCCCACAGGGCATTCAACCAACGCTTCGAAGAGATCAAACTGTACCGGATGCGGCGTGAATTTCCCCATCTGTTGCTCCCGGAGCAGCGGGCACCTTTTGTCGATCCTGAGTGGGATCAACGCGAAGACCCGGTCCCCTTCTGGATCACCTTAGTGCATATCATATTTATGGGTTGGATCATCTTCAACGCCCACCATCCGCAAATGTTCATTCCCGGGATGCTGTTTTTTCTCGGCTTCGCTGTTGTTACTGCCGATTACCAGAACAATATCGACCTTAAACCGGCTCTGCTGGTCGGCTTTTTTCTCGGTGGACTGGTCGTCCACGGAGGGGTGCAGGGGTGGTGGATCGAACCGGTTCTTGGCAGCCTTGCCGAATTTCCTCTGATGTTAACGGCAACCGTACTGACTGCCTTCAATGACAACGCGGCAATCACCTATCTCAGCACCCTAGTGCCGGGTCTCACCGACAGTCTCAAATATGCAGTCGTTGCGGGGGCGGTCACAGGCGGAGGTCTAACGGTCATAGCTAATGCTCCGAACCCTGCTGGCCAGTCAATTCTCAAGGGTTATTTTAAAGATGGAGTCTCCCCGATGGGTTTGCTCAAAGGAGCATTGATTCCAACTCTGATCATGTTTGTCATTTTCACTGTTTTCAGTTAGTCGATAACAGCCGGGACGGCAAGAGAGAGACTGCCACTTACGATTCTCAAATCAGCTGTTCCTCTCCGTCTGCGCCACACGAGAGCTGGTGGTGCAATAACAGAATTAAGAAACCCTTTGCTGATTTACATGTTGACAAATAGTACTATTTAAGATAGGTCATAATCAGACTGTGGATTATCTTAGATAGGAGTATCCATGTGGATTGATCGATTATTACAAAAACAAGTAGAGACTGCCTGTCTGTCCCGTCCTGCAGTTTTAGTTACAGGTGCACGGCAGACAGGGAAAAGTTCGTTGTTGCAGCGCATGTTTCCCGA
>JAOZQF010000069.1 GCA_029932345.1 Desulfuromusa sp.
GCTGGCATTAATAGCTCTCTCAACTTTGAAACTACGATGAAAAATGGCGTCGCAAAAAGTCCGCCCTGCGGTGTTGCAGCATTTTTTCAGGATCTCAACATACTGATGTATGTTTTCGCCCCTGAAAAAACACTACGCCTTGCTGGACGAAATTTTAGCTTAGCCATTCAAGTTCATTTAAACATTTCGTTTTTTTCGTGAGTGGATTATGAAACTCGATTTTACAAACAAGCGTATTGTGGTTATCGGAGCCGGCCTAAGTGGTCAGGCACTGGTGCGCTTTTTGGTCGAGCGGGGGGCAACGGTCGCTTTGTCTGATTTGCGCACGCTGGAACAACTTGAGGGGCTTGAAGCGCTGCAAGGGCTGCCGGTTCGACTTGATTTAGGTGGTCACAGCCTGGAGCTATTTGAACAGGCTGATTTTATTGCCGTCAGTCCTGGAGTCCCCCTCGATTGTGAGCCGTTACGGCGGGCAGCGTCGTGTGGCATCCCCCTGTTGGGAGAGATTGAAATTGCTGCGCAGGAGATCAGTGCCCCGATCATCGGGGTGACCGGGACGAACGGAAAATCAACCACCACCAGTCTGATTGGTGAGATCCTGCAGACCTGGGGTAAGACTATATTTGTTGGTGGGAACTTAGGCACTCCTCTGATCGAGGGGTGTTCGGCAGAGATTGATGACGCCGTTGTTGAGTTATCTTCTTTTCAGTTGGAAACGATCGATCAGTTTCACCCGTCGATCGGGTTGCTCCTCAATTTGAGTTCAGATCATCTCGATCGCTACCCCGATCTACAGAGTTATTATCAGGCTAAATTAAGACTGTTTCGCAATATGACCGCAGCTGATTTTGTTGTTTTGAACGCTGACGATGAAGAAGTGTGCCGTTTGACCGCCGATCTCAAAGCCACCAAGGTTTGGTTCTCCGGTCGGGGGCGGTTGGTTGAGGGGATGGTCAGGTTGGGAGATAAGCTGGTTTGGAATTGGGCGGGAGCCAATGTTCAACTCCCCCTGTCTGAGTTGCAGTTATCTGGTGAGCACAATATTGAAAATGCTATGGCGGCAATGATTCCACCTCTGCTGCAGGGCTGCCCGGCGGAACTGGCATGGGGTGCTGTTTGTTCGTTTGGCGGACTTAAACACCGGATGCAACTGGTGCGGAAACTGAATGGGGTGAGCTGGTACAACGATTCAAAGGGAACCAATGTCGGTAGCGTTCTGAAAAGCCTTGCCGGTTTACCTTCTGGGGTGACTCTGATTGCCGGAGGTAAGGACAAGGGGGGTGATTATCGCCTTCTCAGACCACTGTTGGAGCAGAAGGTTAAACATCTGCTGCTGATTGGCGAAGCTGCTGAAAAGATCGCTGCAGAACTGGCAGGCTGTTGTGAAATCCGTCTGGTTGCGCAGTTGGAAGCAGCGGTACAACAGGCTTATGAGGTTACCGCTCCAGGCGGAACCGTCCTCCTCTCTCCGGCCTGTTCCAGTTTTGATATGTTCCGTAATTATCAGGTACGTGGTGATGAGTTTGAGCGACTGGTACAACGACTTCCCGAAGAGAGGGTTGCGTCATGACTCTGCGGCGGGATGTTGATACCACATTACTGCTCTTGACCGTTTCTTTGACCTGTATTGGCGTGGTGATGGTCTATTCCTCATCGGCGATTATGGCAGCAGAGCGGTTTCATGACGGCTTCTACTTTTTGAAAAGGCAGCTTGTTTATACCCTGATTGGTTTTGGGTTGATGGTTTTTACCACCTACTTCAATTATAAAAACTGGCGAAAATTAGCGGTGATCTCTCTCTTGGGGAGTATCGTTCTGCTGGGGTTGCTGTTTGTTCCCGGTTTTGGTGTTCGGGTTGGCGGGGCAATGCGCTGGTTGAGCTTGCCTGGCTTAACGATCCAACCGGCAGAGGTCGTGAAGTTGGCATTAGTTCTCTATCTGGCCCATTCACTGACCCGGAAAAAGGAAAAAGTTCGTTCGCTGCTTAAGGGGTATCTCCCCTATATGATCGTTCTCGCTGTGTTGCTCGGGATGTTGTTGAAACAACCGGATTTGGGCAGTGCGATGATCATTGCCGGAGTGGCCATGGGGATGTTGATTGTGGCGGGAGTCCGTTGGCGTTACCTGTTTCCGACCATCCTGATGACATTGCCAGTTATCTATTTTTTGATCATGCAGGTTGAGTATCGGCGTCGCCGGATTATGGCATTTCTTGACCCCTGGGATGACCCCTTTGATACCGGATTTCAGATCATTCAAAGCATGGTAGCTTTTGGTAAGGGAGGGGTGCTGGGACAGGGGTTGGGAATTGGTGAGCAGAAGTTATTTTATCTCCCGGAGGCGCATACCGATTTTATTTTTTCAGTCATCGGGGAAGAACTCGGACTGGTGGGGACGTTCGTTGTCGCAGCCCTGTTTCTGATGTTGATTCTCTGTGGTTTCCGGATTGCGCTCAATTGCCCCGAGCCTTTCGGTAGAAATCTCGCTTTTGGTTTAACTCTGTTGCTTGGCTTGGAAGCCTTTGTGAACCTGTCTGTCTGTATGGGTTTGTTACCGACCAAGGGGCTGGCTTTACCTTTTATCTCTTATGGAGGGACCAGTCTGGTGATGAGCCTGATTGCGGTAGGAATTTTATTGAATATTTCCAATCATCAAGGAGCCATCAAATGAGGTTGCTGCTGGCCGGTGGTGGAACCGGAGGGCATCTTTTCCCTGCAGTTGCACTCGCTCAACTGTTGCTTAAACAGGATGAAAAATCTGCGGTGCTGTTTGTCGGAACCAAGCGCGGATTAGAGCAGCGTTTACTCCCCGGATTGGGCTTGCGATTGGCAACTGTTGATATGGTCGGGGTGGTTGGTCGTGGCTGGCGTGGCAAAGTAGAAATAGGGCCAAAAATAGCAAAGAGCCTCATTCAGGCAAAAATAATAATGCGAAATTTTAAACCTGATTTGGTTATTGGTGTCGGAGGTTATGCTTCCGTTCCGGTGTTGTTGATAGCAAAAATGACCGGTGTCCCATATTTGATCCATGAACAGAATGCGATTCCCGGTTTAAGCAATCGGTTGCTGGGGCGGTGGGCAAAGAAAATTTGCCTCTCTTTTACTGGCAGTGGCAGCGCTTTTGATCGGAACAAGACCCTGGTGACTGGTAACCCCTTACGCCAGGGTTTAGAAACTGTTGCGGCAAAAATACCGCCACGGGGAAAACTCTTGATTTTTGGCGGAAGCCGGGGGGCCCACGCAATCAACCAGGCGGTGCTGAAAATATTACCATTTCTCCATGATTGGGATGAGCGACCGGAAATCCTCCATCAAACCGGTGAGGATGATTTTTTGCAGGTGCAGCAAGGCTATCGTGACGCCGGGTTTGATCCCGAGCAGGTGGTTCCGTTTATTGATGATATGGCCACCGCCTACGCTGAGGCAAGTCTGGTCATTTGCCGTGCCGGAGCGACAACTCTGGCCGAACTGGCAGCCTGTGGCCGTGCCGCAATTTTAATCCCCTTTCCCTATGCTGCCGGGGATCATCAAACGGCCAATGGAAAAGCTCTGGAGAGTGCGGGAGCGGCAATATCTGTTCCTCAAAGTGAATTGATCCCCGAAACTCTGGCTGTTTTGGTAAGGAATCTCTGGGGTGATCAACAAACATTACAAAGTATGGCCGACCAGGGGCGGAAGTTAGGCTTTCCAGGTGCTGCGGAGCGGATTCTGAATGAGTGCCGGAGCCTCCTTGGAAACCCTTCGGTGGAGGTGAAATAGATGTACGGACGAATCAAGAAAATACATTTTGTCGGAATTGGCGGGATCGGGATGAGTGGTATTGCTGAGCTGCTGTTAAATCTCGATTATCGCGTCTCTGGCTCAGATTTGCGTGAATCTGATACAACCCGCCGTCTGGCAGAGCTTGGTGGTGAAATTGTTATCGGCCACTGTGCTGAAAATATCAATGAGGTTGATGTGGTTGTCACCTCGACCGCGGTTAAAGAGGATAATCCTGAGGTGGTTGAGGCCCTTCGACAACATGTTGCAGTGATTCCACGGGCAGAGATGCTGGCTGAATTAATGCGGATGAAATATGGGATTGCGATTGCCGGAACACATGGCAAAACGACCACCACAAGTATGATGTCAGTGGTGTTGCACCATGCCGGGATCGATCCTACGGCGGTGATCGGGGGTAAACTTGACGCCTTTGGTTCCAACGCCAAACTAGGACGAGGTAAATTTCTGGTCGCTGAAGCCGATGAGTCTGATGGCTCATTTATGCACCTCTCTCCAACGATTGCGGTTGTCACCAATATTGATGCTGATCACCTCGACTTTTATTCGGGAATTGATGAAATAAAACAGATCTTTGTCGATTTTATTAATAAGATCCCTTTTTATGGTCGCGCGGTCCTCTGTCTTGATGATCGAAATATTCAAGATATCCTTCCCCAGGTTAAAAAACGTTTTATCACCTATGGGTTGACCAGTCAGGCAGATTTTCATGCCGAAGATATTCAGCACCGGCAGGGACGGACCAGTTTCAGTGCTTTTTATCAAGGGGAAGAGCTGGGAAGAATCTCTTTCAGGATGCCCGGTCGCCACAATGTTTTGAATGCCCTGTCGGTCCTTGCGGTTGCTTATGAACTGGAAATCCCGTTTCAGACCATCATTGGCGGATTTCGAAATTTTGGCGGTTTGCAACGCCGCTTTGAATTGCGGGATGAAATCGACAATATCATGATTATTGATGATTACGGCCACCATCCGGTTGAGATTGAAGCAACTCTGAGTGCCGCAAAAAGTGGCTGGAACAAGCGGGTCATCGCGGTTTTCCAACCCCATCGTTATACCCGGACTGAAGCGTTGTTTGAGGATTTTTTGACGGCGTTTTATCAGGCGGATCTGCTCGTGGTTACGGAAGTTTATGCTGCTGGCGAAGCACCCATTGAGGGGGCCACCGGGGACGCATTGGCTCAAGGGATTATTGAACACGGACACAAAGCGGTTAAATACCGGACCTCTCTGGAAGAGGTCGCTGAGTACGTAGCAGAGGTCGTTGAACCCGGTGATATGGTGATAACCCTGGGAGCGGGGAATGTTAATCAGGTTTGTCCCTTGTTAGCGGAAAAATTACGCAAGAGGGTTGTTGAAGGATGAGTTGTTTCTCGGCTAAAGAGATGGCTGCAAAAAAGATTGGTGTTTTGCTTGGCGGTATGTCAGCTGAGCGGGAAATCTCTCTGAAAACTGGAAATGCTGCACTGCAAGCACTACAACAGCTTGGTTACGCTGCTGTGGCAATCGATGTGCAGAAGAATTTGCCACAACAATTGCAGCAAGCCGGTATAGAGATCGCTTTTATTGCGTTGCATGGCCGGTTTGGTGAGGATGGCCGGGTTCAGGGGCTGCTGGAAATGTTGCAGATTCCCTACACCGGCAGCGGCGTCTTGGCATCCAGCTTGGCCATTGACAAGGTGATGACAAAGCAATTTTTTCTTTACCATCAGTTGCCGACTCCTGAATTTAATTTTATGCGTGACGGAGATTCAATGACCGATCTGCTTGAGCGGTGTCACCATTTACCGGCGGTGGTTAAGCCCTCTCGTGAAGGGTCAACCATCGGGATTACCATCGCTGAAAATAGAGAAGAATTACGCGCCGGAATTGAACTGGCATCCAATCTGGATGGGACGGTATTGGTGGAAGATTTTATTGAGGGTTCTGAGTTAACTGTCTCGGTGCTCAATGGTAGAGCCCTGCCGGTGATTAAGATCGTCCCAAAAAGTGGCTTTTATGATTATCAGGCCAAATATAATTCCGGGGATACTGAGTATTTACTACCTGCGCCCATCGACAAAGATGTCTATCAGTTGGTTCAGCAGGCAGCGGTTAAAGCGTGTCGGGTTGTCGGTTGTCGAGGGGCGGCGCGGGTTGATTTTATGCTTCGTCAGGGTGAGTTTTATTGTATTGAGGTGAATACCATTCCGGGGATGACTGGAACCAGTTTGTTGCCGAAAGCAGCTCAGGCTGCCGGGATCGATTTTGCCCAATTGGTTGAGATGATATTGCTTGATGCCGATTTAGATAAATAAGAGTGGTTGTATGCGTGATCTGAAAAGAAATCAGAATACCACAAAAAAAGTTCGGCTGAACCGACGAAAGAAGAAGTCTAAGCCGTTAAGCTGGCGCAAAATATTGCACCGCAGCTTGCGAATTGGAGTGACCCTTTTCAGTGGCGCCCTTCTGTTGGTTGGAGGTTTTTTTGTCACCCAATTGTTGTTGGCTTCAGATTTGTTTCGGGTTGAACAGGTTGTCGTCAAAGGGAACAGTCGGCTCAAGGGGGAGCAGGTGGTGGCACTTTCTGATATTGAGATTGGGATAAATACATTTACTCTTGATCTTGGCTTGATCGGGCGAAAGATAGAAGAGAACCCGTGGGTGGATACGACCCGAGTACGAAGAATCTTTCCCCGGCAGGTGGTGATCAATATTGAAGAGAGAGAGCCGGTGGCTATTGTAAACCTCGGTTATCTCTATTACCTGGGCAAACAGGGGGAGATCTTCAAAGTTCTGGATGCGACAGACAATCTGGATTATCCGGTTATTACGGGGTTCGATTATGCAAAAGTTCAGGCTCATAACGGTGAATATGGACAACAATTGAAGCGGGTTGTCGCTTTGTTAAGCAGCTTGAGCAGGCGTGACCTGTTTGGCCTCAACCAGATTTCAGAAGTTCATTTTGAAGAGGGTGGTGATTTGTCACTGTTTACCCTGGACGGGGGGGTCAAAATTAAAATGGGCACTGCTGATTATGACCGCAAACTAAGCCGATTGGAGCGAATTTATGCCCAACTGCGGCCGAAACTGAAAATGCTTGAATATATCGATTTGAATGTTGAAGAGAAAGTCATTGTGAGAATTGAACGGCCAAAACAAATGGCCAAAGGCTGATACCAAGGGGGTGTCATGAGTAGAAGATCAGAAAATTTAATTGTTGGGCTCGATATTGGTACGACAAAAATCTGCTGTATTGTCGGTAATATGACCGAGGAAGGTTTAGAAGTCGTCGGTATCGGGACGAGTCCGTCAAAGGGGTTACGTAAGGGTGTTGTCATCAACATCGAGAGCACTGTTGCAGCGATTCAGAAGGCAATTCGAGAGGCCGAGTTGATGGCCGGCTGTGAAATTAAGTCGGTATTTGCCGGGATTGCCGGAGGTCACATCAGGGGGTTGAATTCCCAGGGGGTGATCGCAATCAAGAATCGGGAGGTCACCAGTGAAGATGTGCAGCGGGTGATTGATGCGGCCAAGGCGATTGCGATTCCGATGGATCGTGAGGTTATGCACATTCTGCCGCAAGAATTTATCATTGATGATCAGGATGGTATCCGTGAGCCATTAGGAATGAGCGGTGTCCGCCTGGAGGCAAAAGTTCATATTGTCACCGGCGCAGTCGCAAGTGCCCAGAATATTATTAAGAGCTGTAACCGGGCGGGGACCGATGTTGCGGATATTGTTCTTGAGCAGTTGGCCAGCAGCGAGGCAGTTCTTTCCTCCGATGAGAAAGATCTCGGTGTCGCATTGGTTGATATCGGTGGCGGGACGGCTGATATTGCGATCTTTTCTGAAGGGGCGATTAAACATACTTCGGTCCTGTCGATCGGTGGTGATCATCTGACTAATGATATCGCAGTGGGTTTGCGTACGCCAATGACAGAAGCGGAAAAAATTAAGCAAGCCTACGGGTGTTGTCTTACTTCAATGGTTGGGAAAGATGAAACCATCGAAGTTCCATCGGTCGGTGGACGTGAGGCACGAATATTATCACGCCAATTGCTCGCTGAAATTCTTGAGCCGAGAGTTGAAGAAATATTTTCATTGGTCAATCGGGAAATCAGTAAAAGCGGTTATGGAGATTTGATTGCTTCAGGAATTGTCATTACCGGTGGTAGCGCAATATTACCCGGGATGCCGGAACTGGCAGAGCAAATTTTCAACCTACCGGTCCGTCGCGGTAATCCTCTCGATATCGGTGGGTTAACTGACGTCGTCAATTCACCCATTTATGCAACCGGTGTTGGTTTGGTGAAGTATGGAAGTATGAACACCAAAACACAGAGTTTTAAAATCGGTGAAAAGAATGTGTTTGAGCGTGTTTCGACGCGGATGAAAGAGTGGTTCGGTGAATTTTTTTGATTGATAATTATATGATAATTACTTGTCAAATAAATATAATTTTGGTATATTGAGGATACTTAAATATAACTAGTTTTCGGGTTCGCGGAGAAGTCGGAAACGCAACATCAGGGAGGCATTATGCCTAGTCAAGAGGGAGTCATGTTTCAGTTTGAGGCCGAATTAGACCAAGCGGCAAAAATTAAAGTTATTGGAGTTGGTGGGGGTGGTGGAAACGCCGTCAATACCATGATCCTCAGCAATGTTGAGGGGGTAGAATTCCTCACTGCGAATACCGATGCGCAGGCACTACGCCGTAGTGAAGCATCGATGAAAATTCAGTTGGGCGGTCATCTGACCAAAGGTCTCGGCGCCGGGGCAAATCCCGAAATTGGTCGTCAGGCTGCTGAAGAAGATAAACAGCGGCTGGTTGAGATGTTTGAAGGTGCCGACATGATTTTTGTCGCTGCAGGGATGGGCGGCGGAACCGGAACCGGAGCCGCACCTATCATCGCCGCGGCAGCTAAAGAGGCCGGCGCTCTGACTGTCGGAGTTGTCACTAAACCGTTTACCCGTGAAGGTCGTCAGCGGATGAAGCGGGCTGAGGCAGGTATTGCCGAGCTCCGTGAGGTTGTTGATTCACTGGTGGTTGTCCCTAATGATCGGTTGCTTGGTTTGGCCGGTTCCAAGATGAGTATTCTTGATGCATTCAAGCCAGCAGATGATGTTTTGCGCCAGGCGGTTCAGGGAATTTCTGATTTGATTACAACCGAAGGGTTGATCAACGTTGACTTTGCTGACGTTAGAACGGTGATGAGCAATCACGGTATGGCAATGATGGGAATTGGTATCGCTGAAGGTGAGCGGCGTGCGGCAGAGGCGGCACATAATGCCATCAGCAGTCCCCTCCTGGAGGAGGTCGATATCTCCGGTGCTATGGGAGTGCTGGTGAATATTTCAGGTTCTTCAAGTATGACCATGGAGGAATTTGAGGAGGCTTCAACCATTATCCATGAAAAAGTTCATGAGGATGCCAACATTATTGTCGGTTTAGTGATCGATGAAGAGTTGGGCGACAAAATTAAAATTACTGCTATCGCTACCGGATTTGGCGAAAGCTTTGAGGAACAAGACGCGATTATCGATCTTGTTGATGACCGTGCGCAAACTCTGGCGCAGATCAGTGCCAACACCAATCTGGATGTGCCGACACACATTCGTAAACAACAGCCTGTGACTTCGAACAGTCGCAGAGCTCGTGAGTTATCAAATCCCAATCACGACTTTTTTGTTGATGATGAACAATTTGACATTCCGACTTTCCTCCGTCGTCGAGTGGATTGAGATCACTCCTCGACCCTATTTACCCGTCCCGGTTTTAAGGGCGGCAACAGTATCATATGTAATGTAGGCCGGTTCTCCGCCCGGCAGATGTACAGCTATCTGTACATTGTTATGAATTCCCGACGACTCCCTCGTCACTGGGACCACTTTGTGGTCCCTTTTTTTTATGTC
>JAOZQF010000070.1 GCA_029932345.1 Desulfuromusa sp.
GAAATTGGTCACGGGATGCTGGCAGAGCGTAGTATTGCTCAAATCTTACCGACACATGAAGATTTTCCTTATACCATTCGCGTGGTCTCTGACGTGCTTGAATCAAACGGTTCATCGTCAATGGCGTCTGTTTGCGGTGCTTCTCTGTCACTGATGGATTGTGGTGTCCCTGTGTCAGAGGCAATCTCCGGAATTGCCATGGGTTTGATTAAAGAGGGCGAAGATGTTGCAGTACTCTCCGATATTCTTGGTGATGAAGATCACCTTGGCGACATGGACTTTAAAGTCACCGGTTCCGCTAAAGGGATCACCGCTCTGCAGATGGATATTAAAATCAGCGGCGTGACCAAAGAGATCATGGAGCAGGCTCTGGAGCAAGCTCGTGAAGGGCGGATCCATATTCTTGCTGAGATGGCAAAAGCTATTGATGCACCACGTGCCGAGCTTTCAGAGCACGCACCGCAGATTACCAGTATCAAGGTTAAATCTGATCAGGTGAGAACCGTTATTGGTTCAGGTGGCAAGAATATTCGCGGGATTATTGAGGCAACTGGTTGTGCTATCGATATTGAAGATGATGGTACTATTAAGATTGCTTCCACCGATGGTGCTGCTGCCAAAGAGGCGATCAAGATGATCCGCGATCTGACCCAATCAGCAGAAGTTGATAAGCTCTATATGGGTACAGTTAAAAAGATTATGGAGTTTGGTGCTTTTGTTGAGATTTTCCCAGGGACAGATGGACTGGTTCATGTTTCTGAATTGGCAAAAGAACGGGTACGGAATGTCACCGATGTTCTCAATGAAGGTGATAAAGTTTTGGTCAAGTGCATTGGTGTTGATCGCCAAGGTAAAATAAAACTTTCCCGTAAAGCCGCACTCGGTATGGAATTGCCTGAAGAAGGTTAATCCTTTGCTTCAATATTTTATACTGTCATAACTACTATCGGCTGGTGAAGAAGTACAACTCTTCACCAGCCATTTTTCATGGAATTGACGATGCAAAATACCCAAGTCTTGGTGAAAAAGCTTCATCCTGATGTCAAAATCCCGCAATACATGACCGAGTTTGCCGCCGGAATGGATGTCTGTGCTTTTTTGGAAGATTCTGTAACTATTGAACCGGGAGAGCGTTGTTTGATCCCGACCGGATTGGCGTTTGCAATCCCCGCAGGTTATGAAGTGCAAGTCAGACCCCGCTCCGGGTTAGCAATAAAACATGGTATAGCTCTGGTCAACTCTCCGGGGACGATTGATGCTGATTACCGGGGTGAAATATCTATTATCCTGATCAATCATGGTTTGGAAAAATTCAAAATTCATTCAGGTGATAGAATAGCCCAGCTTATTGTTGCTCCCGTTTGTCAGGCTGAGTTGCTCCAGGTTGTAGAACTTACGGAAACCAGGCGTGGCTCTGGAGGGTTTGGTCATACCGGGAAGAGTGAAGCATAAAATGGATGGGCATGATCCAAAAGATTTACTTGATTTTCCCTGTCATTACCAATTTAAAGCAATTGGTCTTGCTGATGACAGTTTCAGGGATGGCATCGTTGCCGCTGCCGGAAAGATTACCCCTGTTCCGGAAGATGCGATTAAATGTTCTCCAAGTGGTAAAGGAACCTATCAATCTGTGTCACTGCTGTTGACCTTACATAACTATCAACAACTGACCGATATATATGCTGCGATGCGACTGGTTGCTGGTTTGAAAATGTTACTTTAGCCTGTTTTTCAAAATACATCAGCTTAGAACCATCTATGACGGGTATTTAGAAGGGTGGTTATCTCTATTCTTGGTTTGACTTCTAACCTCTTATTGTCTAAATTGATTTATATTAATGTGATTTTGAGTAAGAACAACTTTATCCGAAAAACTTAAATCATGACAGCTACTTATTTTTAATTTCTAAATATATTCATAGCAGCCTGTCGGGCAATCAATGAACAGGCTGCAAATTCGTCCATTTGGCCCATATCTCAGCTTCTTTTCGACTAATAGCTACGGCTATTACTCTCAAATGAGCCAAAATCTGATCTCAAATGGCCAAATTTTCGCTTCAGTCCAGATAGCCCGACAGACTGCTAGGAGAAGATTCAATGAATCTGACGATTATCGGAACCGGTTATGTTGGTTTGGTCAGTGGTACCTGCTTTGCTGAAATGGGCAATCAGGTCAGCTGTGTCGATATTGATCAAACTAAAATCGACAACTTGAAAAACGGTAAACTACCAATTTATGAGCCCGGGTTGGAAGTCCTTGTCCAGCGTAATTACGCCGCAGGACGTTTACATTTTACCAGCGTCCTTGCTGAAGCAATGGAAACATCTCAAGTTTACTTTATTGCTGTTGGAACCCCACCAGGGGAAGATGGCTCTGCAGATTTGAAATATGTTCTCGCTGTTGCACAAGAAATCGGGCGCTCGATGACGACCTATGCCGTCATTATCAATAAATCTACGGTGCCGGTAGGCACTGCTGATCTGGTCACTGCGGCAATTCAGAAAGAACTGGATCTGCGAAATCTGCAGCTTGATTTTGATGTTGTCAGTAATCCAGAATTTTTGAAAGAGGGCGCCGCTATTGAAGATTTTATGAAGCCGGATCGAATCATTATCGGGACAGAGAGTGATCGGGCCAAAGATATGATGCGGCAACTCTATGCACCGTTTAACCGAAATCATGAGCGAACTATTTTTATGGGTGTCCGTGATGCTGAAATGACAAAATATGCAGCTAATTCGATGTTGGCGACCAAGATATCCTTTATTAACGAAATTTCTAACCTCTGTGAGTTGCTGGAGGTTGATGTTGAAAATGTCCGTAGAGGGATAGGCTCAGATGGTCGTATCGGTTTTTCTTTTATCTATCCTGGTTGCGGTTATGGTGGTTCCTGTTTCCCCAAGGATGTTCAGGCACTTATCCGGATGGCTGAGGATGCAGATTTCAGCCCGGAGGTTCTCCTTGCAGTGGAGAGCCGCAACCGACAACAAAAACACTGGTTTTTTCAACATCTTACGACCCGTTTCGGCAGCGACTTGTCAGGTTACTCGTTTGGTGTATGGGGTTTATCTTTTAAACCGGGTACCGACGACATGCGTGAAGCCCCGGCTAAAACATTGTTGGCTGATCTGGTCTCAGCAGGGGCAAAAGCATTGATTTATGACCCGATTGCAATGGAGGTAGCAGAGAAAGAACTTCCAGCAGAATGGTTTAAATCTGGATCGATTAAATTTGTCTCGAATCAGTACGAAGCTTTACAGGGAGTTGATGCGTTGTTGTTGGTCACTGAATGGAAACCTTTCCGTAATCCCGATCTGGAGGCGATGCGCCGTTCAATGGCTCAGAAAATTATTTTTGATGGTCGTAACCAATATGAACCTGACTATATCCGCAATCAAGGGTTTGAATATTTTGGCGTCGGGCGGTTGCTCTAGGAGCCTGTTGGACTATATGAACCGAAGCGAAAATTTGGAAGTTTAAGCCCAGATTTTGGCTCATTTGAGAGCAATTGCCATAGCTATTGGTCGAAAAGGAGCTGAAATATGGGCCAAACAGCCGGAGCCTGGATAGTTCGACAGGCTCCTAGAGAGATAGTTGAAGATTGATGCTGACTCAAAGCCTCCTTTGGTCGAATATCATTTTATGCCCTATCGCAGGGCTTTTTCTGCTGTTGCGCCGTTCTTACGGCGTCTCAAACTTTTTATTTATCTCAGCGCTGTTTTCCATCGCCGGTCTATCATTTGTCAATCTCCGCACCCTTCAATATCCTGCACAGCTGTTTTCATGGCAGAGCTACGGTCTGTTTCTTGAAGTTATTACGGTTCTCTGCTGTTATTTTTATACCAAGACCGCTTTCCGGGATAATTCAGAGATATATAAAGGGTTTGGTTTCTGGATATCACTGACGGTTGCTATCTCTTTAGTTATCTTTGTTATTGTAAATCCCCTGACTAATTTGATTTTCTCACCAGATTTTCCTGATGAACAAATTATCTTTCTGACAAATTCAGGTTTTTTTGTTTATCTCCTGTTGATGGTTTTTCTGGTTTTTGGTCTGGTTCAATTGGAGAGAACTTTGGCTGGACTACATCAGGTTCAGCGCTGGAATATTAAGCTGCTGGTGTTGGGAAGTGGTCTGTTGCTGGCCTCTTTTGCCCTCTATTTCAGTCACAGTTTACTCTATCGTTCAATTGATATGAACTATCTGGGAGTCCGTTCAGTTGCGGTGTTTGTTGCCGTTCTGATCTTTTGTTATGCACATATGTTTCGCGATACAAAGGCCAAATTGTCACTGTCACGCGGCATTGCTCACCGCTCCTTTGTTTTGTTACTGGTTGGTGGGTATCTCATTTTATTGGGGGGACTTGGTGAAGGGCTGCGTTACCTCAATCTTTCATCTGCTAAACCGGTATTTTATGTTTTAATCCTGATCAGTTTTCTGGTTCTTGCCGTGGTTTTTCTTTCGGAGAAATTGCGGCGTAGATTGATAGTGACTCTGCATAAGAATTTCTATCAAAGTAAATATGATTATAAGGAACAGTGGCAAAATTTTGCCAGTCGGGTCACAACAGCATCGACACTGACTGAAATTCAAACCTCCATTCTCGATCTGTTCTGCGAGCCATTAGCTTGCAAGGGGGCCGCTTTCTATCTCTATGATTTTGAATCTTCCAGTTATGTCCATACTGTTTCCTTCAACTTCAGACGTGACTGGCGGCCTTTCTCTGATACCGATCCACTTATCATCACTCTTAAGCAAAAGGATTGGATTATCAATCTCAAAGAGAACCATCCTGAATTGCATGGTTCATTAATTGAGTCATTTGACGATGTCAGCCCCTTTTTGGTTGTGCCACTGTTTTTTGATGAGGAACTTGCTGGCTTCATTATTATGGGTGAACAGATCAATATTGCCGAGAAATTAACCTATGAAGACTATGACTTGTTGCGTATGTTGTCGAACCAGGCTATCGCAACGGTGCAGGAGTTACGCCTCTCAGATCAATTGTCCACGGCGAGAGAGTTAGCGGCAATTGGTAAGGTTTCAACGTTTGTCCTCCATGATCTGAAAAATCAGGTATCAGGTTTATCATTGATGCTGGACAACGCCCGTGACTACATTGACGATCCAGATTTTCAACAGGATATGTTGGAGACCGTCGGTAGTACGGTGGAAAACATGAAAGGTTTAATTTCTCGATTAAAAAATATTCGAGAAAAACCTGAACTGGTGATCTCTTCAGTTCCGTTGCATAAAATTATTGAAGATGCTTTAGAGACAGCTGGTTCAAATATTGAGGTTAACGGAACACCGGTTCAAGTTGCGGTGGATGAAGAAGAGATTTATAAGGTTATATTGAACTTGTTGGTCAATGCGGTTGAAGCGACAGAGAAAGATCTGGCAGTGTTGATCAAATATGGACAACAAGATAATTTCGCCTGTCTTGAGGTGACTGATTCAGGGTGCGGAATGACAGCTGATTTTATCGAAAATAAATTATTTAAACCCTTTGAGACGACCAAAAAACACGGCTTTGGGATTGGTCTCTATCAATGTAAGCAAATCATTGAATCTCATGGTGGAAAAATAGAAGTTGCAAGTGAGTATGGAGTGGGGACAACTTTTACACTGTTTTTGCCGTTAGCAGTAGAATCTCAATAGGCTTATACGGTTTTTAGCAGAAATATGGGGAGTTTGAGTTTGAAAAAACTACTGATTGTTGATGATAGTCGTGAAATACGGAAACAACTGAAATGGGGATTGGGGAAAGAGTATCAGGTTCTCCTGGCTGAGTCTGTTGATGAGGCCATCAAGTTGTTTTCACTCCATACACCCGATGTTGTTACTTTGGATCTCGGGCTCCCTCCGGATATTGATGGGGCTTCAGAGGGGCTCCGTTGTTTGCAGATGATCTTGCAAAAGCAACCAGCCACCAAGGTGATTGTCTT
Source organism: Desulfuromusa sp. (assembly GCA_029932345.1). Taxonomy (GTDB): domain Bacteria; phylum Desulfobacterota; class Desulfuromonadia; order Desulfuromonadales; family Geopsychrobacteraceae; genus Desulfuromusa. The sequence continues at coordinate 5,951 of JAOZQF010000070.1, forward strand.
ATCCGGGAATGAAGATCACGCTAACGCACTGGCTGCTGTCAATATGGGGGCTTACGATTATTACCACAAGCCGATAGATCTGGATGAACTGAAAATTATTCTCTCTCGGGCATTTCATCTTGCTGAACTTGAAGAGGAAAACCGTAAATTACAGACTGCTGCCGACCAGGACAAGAAAAAAGGCTATAGTGGAATTTTTGGTCAATGTCCGCAGATGCAACAAGTTTTTGCGATGATTAAAAAGGTCGCTTCTATCGATGTCCCGATTTTGATTCTTGGTGAAAGTGGGACCGGTAAAGAAGTTGTTGCCAGAGCAATCCACGAGCGAGGTATCCGAAAAGAAGGTAATGTCGTTGCGATAAACTGTGGCGCAATTCCAGAAAGCCTCCTTGAAAGTGAGCTGTTCGGACATGAAAAAGGGGCCTTTACCGGAGCGCAAAATCGAGTTCAGGGTAAAGTTGAGTATGCAGCAGGAGGAACTCTTTTTCTTGATGAGATAGGGGAGATGGCACCTCTTCTACAGGTTAAGTTGCTACGTTTTTTGCAAGAGAAAGTTATTCAGCGGGTTGGCGGGCGTGAAGATATCCACGTTGATACACGGATTGTTGCTGCGACGAATATTGATATTCAGAAATCGATAAAAAGTGGGAAATTCAGAGAGGATCTTTACTACCGGATTGGTGTGATTACCATTGAGTTGCCCCCGTTGCGCGAGCGAGGTGAGGATATCGAACTTCTGGCTAATATCTTCTTACGCCGTTTTGGTCAGGAATATGGCCAAAAGGTGAGAGGTTTCAGTACGACAGCATATAGCTGGTTGAGAAAATATGAGTGGCCGGGAAATGTCCGTGAGCTGGAAAATAAAATCAAGCGTGCAGTTGTTATGGCTGAGAGTCCAATAGTCAACGCATGTGACCTGGGGTTTGAAGATAAATCGGAAACTTGCGATGATCAAGCCTCCTATGAAGCTGATAACCTCCAAGAAACAGCAGCTGTTGGCGGTGAATTTGCCTTTGCTGGAATGACCCTTAAGGATGCCAAATTTCAGGTCGAAAATGTTTTATTACAGCAAGCCATTGAAAAAGCAGAAGGCAATGTTCTTAAGGCTGCTGAGGAGTTGGATGTCAGCCGACCAACCCTTTATGATCTTTTGAAGAAGCATGGATTGCATCAACTCTGATGATTTACTATGATTTGGTACAATGACCCAATTGGATGCAAAAGAACGACATTTTAGTGGGAGTAGACAGTGTTTTTAACGATTAATCCAGACAACCCTCAGCCACGTTTGATTAAGCAGGTCGTTGAATGTCTCGAACGGGGCGGCGTGATTATCTACCCGACCGACACAACCTACGGGATCGGTTGTGATATTTTCAACCGTAAGGCAATCAAACAGATTTTTCAGATCAAACAGCGGGATCAACGCAAACCTTTCTCTTTTATCTGTAATGATCTGGCAGAAATTTCCCATTATGCGCAGGTGAGTAACTTTGCTTTCAAGGTGATGAAACGACACCTTCCCGGAGCTTACACTTTTGTTCTTGATGCCACAAAAATCGTTCCTGATTCTCTCAGTACCAAGCAGAAAACCGTTGGTGTACGAATGCCAGAGAATGAAATTTGTCGTGCCATCGTCAAGGAGCTTGGACGTCCCCTGGTTACGACCAGTGCCAATACTTCTGGGGAGGATACCCCTCAGGATCCCAGGGATATAGAGGATCGAATGGGGCATCTGGTGGACTTTGTTGTTGATGGTGGAATTTCCATGGGCGAAGCTTCATCTGTGATCAGTTTGTTGAATGACCAGATCGAAATTATCCGACAGGGAAGTGGGGATACTTCGTGGATTGAGTAGCTATCCCTTGCTTTGAATACCTGGCAATTTTGCCTGATGGAGTCTGCCGGAATGTTGTCCAAAATATCCAACCTGACCCAGTTTTTAGACGAAAATAGTGATTTAAAATCACTGCTATCGCAAATGCAAAAAAGTTCCAATCAGTTCTGGTTGGTGGGTGGTTGTTTACGTAATTCTCTGCTTAATTTACCACAGACCGATATCGATATTGCCTGCTCCGGAGATCCAACTCTTTTGACCAGAACCTGGGCGGCAGAAATATCGGCTCACTGGTTCTGGCTGGATGAACAGCGTCAGCAGAGTCGAGTTTTGCTGGAAAATGGGCTGATCCTCGATTTTTCCCCACTACGGGCACCATCAATCATAAAAGACCTGCAACTACGCGATTTCACCATTAACGCCTTAGCCTTGCCCCTGGATCAATCATTTCCTGACTCTGCACTTCTCGACCCGACCAATGGGGTCGATGATCTGGTGAATCGGCAATTGAGAGCCTGCTCTCCTCAAAGTTTTTCAGATGATCCCCTGCGGATGTTGAAGGGTGTCCGCCATGCGGTCACTCTTCATTTCACCCTGTCGCCACAAACCAGAGAACAGATAATGACCTCTGCAGATCTTATTGCCGATATTGCCGGAGAGCGGATTCGTGATGAGCTGGGGAAGATTTTTGCTGCTGATGATATTGTTAAAGGGGTGGAGTTGCTCATTGATACTGAGCTTCTCAACTCTCTTTTCGGAAGATCTGGTGAACATTGGAACCCACAAGCCGCTATTGTTGAAATGGGACGTTTCAGTGCAATCATCGATGAGGCAGAATCGTCAATGCCTGCCGATATTGCAGAGTCTGAAACAACAGAGCCGTTTTCGACCCGTGCTATTTTTCTTCTGGCTCAATTATTAAACCACTATGCACCGGCAGACTTGACCAATCTGCTCCACCAGCGATTACGTCTCAGTCGTGATCTTCAGAGACTCATTGAAGAACTGCAGCTCCCCCCGGATTTAACTATTTTTTCGCTGGCAGACCAGATCGAAGGTCAAAGGAGAGAGGCACTACTGGTGGAACAACTTCAGCCGTTTGCCGAGAAAAAAATTCTCTATTGGGGACTTTGCAAAAATCTCTTAACAGCGCAACGGCTTCGGGAATTGCAGCGATCCTTTACCGCTGAACAAAAATTTGGTCGAATCCCTGATCTGCTCAATGGCAATTTCGTTGCCTCTCTTTTGGGGGAGTCTTCGGGTGCGAAGGTAGGGCGATGGCAAAAAAAGTTAAAACTAGCTGAAATCAATGGAGAAATAAGAACCTCTGCGGAAGCTGAAAAGTGGGTTGAAAGTAACCTGGATCCGTGAGTAAGCGGTGGATGAAGAGTGCAAGTGCTTGGATTGAATAAGCGATTCAAAAAATCTTAGTTTCACCCATAGGTCTGCAACGGTGATTTTTTGGACGCTTAGGCAATTCAATGACTTGTGTTATTCGCCGTCGTGTACTCACGGATTCAGGTGTAATTATCATTTGACAACAAACCGGTCTAATCACTATACTGCGCCACTCAATGCGGGAGTAACTCAGTTGGTAGAGTGTCAGCTTCCCAAGCTGAATGTCGCG
>JAOZQF010000006.1 GCA_029932345.1 Desulfuromusa sp.
AGGAGTATCGCAGTGTGTTGGCAGAGGATACCAGTGGTTTTGAGGTCGCTTTTGGGGATGCCTTAATATCCAGCAACAAGGATATTGATGCTGTTATCACCGCCCTTGATAAAGATATTGATGTGCAGCAACCTACAGTTATTATTGCTCACGGTAACGATCACCACCCTGAATTCAATCAACAGTTGGTTGCACTGGCAGATGTTATCGAAAAAAAATATCCAAATCTGGTGGTAGCCAGTGTTGAGGGGGTGCCGGGGACCGGGCCACTGGAAAGAGTGAAAGCCCTGAGTGCCGAACAGGGTTCAGTCAACTTTGTGCCACTGATGATTGTTGCTGGTGATCACGTTATGAACGATGTGATGGGTGACGAAGAGGAGAGCTGGAAGTCAATTATTCAGGCAAAAAAATCAGAATGTGCCCCATCATTGGGCTGGAACAATGCCATTTTGGAGATCTACTTCAGTCATCTGGATAGTGCATTGCAACAGCTGGACAAGGGGCGTGGTTAGTCTGCTATGCGGTTTTTGACACTTCTTCTACTCTGTTTTTGTTTGTTATCTGCTGCTGTCTTTGCGGCAGATGCAGGGTCGAGAGCAGCAGGGCAGGATCAGGGTCTGGAGAAAAACTCTGAATATAAAGGGATAGTTGCTGATCAGCCCGAACCGATCCTCAAGCGGCAACGTCCGCAAGGGGAGACCGGTAAAACATTCGCGGCGGAGAGAAAAAAACAAAGTGGTAGTTCGGCGTATACTGTCTGGAAGCGCCACCTCCCTTTCTGGCCGCGTAAGGGGATGTTGTTACTAGAGCTCTCCATCTTTATCAGTATCGGTATTTTCCTCGGTCAGATTCTGGAAATTTCAGGAACCATGCGGCTGTTATCAGTTTTAACCTTGCCGCTTACCGCTATTGGCAAGATCCGTCGTGAAGCCGGTCCTGCTTTTCTTATGGCGTTTCAATCTGGAGCTGTTGCTAACAGTATGCTGGTCTCACAGCGCGATCAGGGTTCTCTGGATAACCGTGAGCTTTACACTTCAGTTTATGTTGTATCTGCCCTCTCACTGTTTGCACATCTGCCAACCTTTGTGGTTCCCATCGGGGTGGCTTTTGGTTGGGAGGCAACGATCGCTTTATTTACGGTCCGTTTTTGCGCCATTGCAATACAGATTATTATCACTTTAGTCTTATCGCGTTTGTTGATAGGCCGCTTTTCATCAGGAACACCATCGCTTTGTCATCGCGAAGTTGCTCCGGTACGTGAAATGCGGCAACGCCAGGGTGGGTTTTGGATGACGGTGTGGAAGCGTTCAGAAAAAACCTTGCGGCGGTTGCTGACCTATTTGATTCCCACTTTTATCCTGATGGCGGGGTTGGAGTATTTTGGTTTTTTTAAATGGCTGGCGCAAGCTCTTCCGGCCCTGTTTACCTTTCGTTTTCTCCCTGCAGAATCGCTGGTCATTATTCCGGCGCAGGCACTCAGTTTGTACAATGGGGCGATAGCAGCAGCTAATTTTATTGATGCCGGCCAGATTACAACTCATCAGGCGGTGATTGTTATCTTGTTTGGTTCCATGGTCACGGCACCGGTGCGGACGCTGCGACATGCGATGCCTACCTATGTGGCAATTCTTGGTGCCCGTCCGGGGATGCTGATGGCAGTGTCAGCACAGATTATTCGCATGTTTTTTCTTTTCTTATGTACGCTCGGCCTGATGTGGTTGTGGCGGTAGGATGAAAAATGAAAAATGAAATACCACAATCAGGTCATTTCTATGCCGTGGGTGTCGGGCCGGGGGATCCTGATTTACTGACTCTGCGTGCTGCACACCTGATTGAAAATGCCGATGTGATATTGGCTCCGCAGTCTAAAAACTCAAAAAACAGCCTCGCACTACAAGCTATCGAACCGCTGTTAAAGGATCAGGAGATCGTTGTCAGCCAATACCCTATGGTGCGGGATAATGGTAAAACCCGTGAGCGCTGGAAATTATTGGCGTTGGATGTGGCTGATCGCTGTCGACGGGGTCAATCTGTGGTCCAGGTGACTCTGGGTGATCCTCTCATTTTTGCGACAAGTTCCTATCTGCTGGAGGCTTTGGCAGAACAACTGCCAGCGGACTCCCTCCATGTTGAACCGGGAATCAGTGCTTTTCAGATGACCGCCAGCTGTTTTAGTGAGGCTCTCACCTTGCAGGAAGATCGCCTGATGATTATGTCGGCTACCGATCTGCAGGCGGTGGAAAAAGCCCTTGATCAATGCGAGACTCTGGTTCTCTATAAGGCAGCAGGTAATTTGCCCCGATTGCTTGATTTACTTCGTGAACGCAAACTTTTGTCGGCTGCCAGGCTGGTCAGTGCCGGAGGGCAGGGAGAGCACGAAGTGAGGGTTGCAGACCTGAATCGTTGGCAGCCGGTTAAGCTTGGATATATGACGACAATGATTATCCATATAGGAACGCGATGCTGGCAGGAGGAGTGTGAGGGTTGAAGTGGGGAATAACAACCGGGACTTGTGCCGCTCTGGCGGCAAAGGCGGCGGCACTGGTATTGATCAGGAACGAAGAACCTGCGGAGGTGGATATTCCTCTTCCTGATGGCAGTCGAATCCGGCAACAGGTTCATTATTTTCAGCACGATGATGGGTCGGCATCGGCAACAGTGATCAAGGATGCCGGAGATGATCCCGATGTGACGCATGATTCTCTGGTGATTTCTACGGTGAAGAAAAATAGACTGGAATCAATCCGCTTTTTTGCCGGGAGAGGGGTCGGTACGGTAACTCGCGCAGGGCTTGCTGTTGCACCCGGAGAACCGGCGATCAATCCGGTGCCACGGGCGATGATCTGTGCCGCGTTACAGGAGGTGAGTGACGGTGGCTTTGATGTTACAATTTCTGTCCCCGAGGGGATGAAGTTAGCAGAAAAAACCTTCAATCCCCGGCTTGGTATTGTCGATGGAATTTCGATTCTTGGGACAACTGGTCGAGTTCGACCTTTCAGCGCTCCGGCATTGCGTGATGCATTGAAATGTGCTCTGGATGTTGCGGTTGCGGCTAATATTAATAATCTGGTGCTGGTTCCGGGGAATATGGGAAACAACGCGGCACAACGCCATTTTACAGTCGTTGCTCAGCAGATTGTCGATGTCAGTAACGAATGGGGATTTATCCTTGCAAAAGTAGAAAAACATCATTTTGAACAGTTGTTGATTGTTGGTCACCCCGGAAAACTTGGCAAACTGGCCGAGGGGCAGTGGCAAACCCATTCAGCACAGTCGGGTTCGGCTGTCCCCTATATCAGTCAACTGGCATCACAGGTGACAGAACGTCAACTGCCCCTGGCAAATACTGTAGAAGAGCTGTTTATGAGTGACCTGGTGGGGGACGAAAGAGAGCGGTTGGGGCAACTTCTGGCGACAAAGATAGGGGCTCAGATTCGGCAGGTGTATCCTCTACTGCCGCCGGTTGCAATCGTTTTGATTAATCTTAAGGGTGAGATTTTAGGCTGCTGTGGTGATTTCGAAGTTTGGAGTGGGGAATGAAAAATATTATTATAGCTGGCTGTGGCCCCGGACACGAAGACTATCTGGGTCAGGCTACCCGAAAAGCAGTGCTCACAGCAGAGGTGCTGGTGGGTGCTCAACATCTGCTCGACCTGTTTCCACAAGCATCTTGTCAGCAGATTGTTGTGCGTGGGCCGATGGCGGATGTTCTTGATCAGATGGACGTATTGGGCGAGAAAAAGATCTGTGTGTTAGTCACTGGTGATTGCGGTCTATTCAGTCTGGCCCGTTTGGTTATCAACCGTTTCGGGCGGGAGCAGTGTCATCTGATTCCCGGTATCAGCTCTGTTCAAGTTGCGTTTGCCCGTCTTGCCCTTGACTGGAGTGATGCTCTCCTGATCAGTGCCCACGGACGGGAGCCGAAAAAAGATATTTCAGAGTTGAGCCGTTATGACAAGATAGCTCTCCTCGCCGGAGATGATCATGCTATTTTCTGGGCTGCGGACAGATTGACAGAGTTGGGGGCCGAATATATGGCTGTCAGTTGTGAAAATCTCACCCTGACAACGGAGGCGATACGGGAGTTCAATGATGCTGAATTGTTACGTCAGGCATGTTTGCCTGCACGAACGATTCTGCTGCTACTTAAAAAGGAGTTGCTGCCATGAACAGCGGCACTTTTTACGCTATTGGTGTTGGCCCTGGCGATCCAGAGTTATTGACTCTGAAGGCGATCCGGTTATTACAGGAATCAGACTCTATCTATGTTCCGGTCTCCCGATTGAGTACCCAGACCTGGGTTGCTGATGTGGTGGAGATGTATGCCGGGGAAGGGGCCAAGGTACAAACAGTCTCCTTTTCTCTGGGGTCAGACCGGCAGGAACGTCAGGAGCATTGGCGGCAGACCGCCATTGAAATTGTTGAGCAGTTGAGATCGGGTCGAGATGTCGCTTTTGTCAGCCTGGGTGATCCCTTGCTTTATTCCACCTGTATCTATCTTTTGCGCGCTCTACAGAAACAATGGCCGCAGATTCCGGTCGAGATTGTCCCCGGTATCAGCGCTTACGCCCATTGTGCGGCACTGACTTGCTTTGCTGTCGGTGAAGGGGAACAACCGGTTGCAATTCTGCCAACGGTGACTGCGATACAGGATATTCGCTCTGCATTGCAAAGAGGTGGGACGTTGGTGTTGATGAAAATTGGACGTCATCTGGCTGATATTATCAGTCTGCTTGAGGAGAATGGACTCCTTGATCAAGCGGTTTTCGTCGCCCGGGCCGGAATGCCCGAACAACGTATTGAAACTGATCTGCGCAGTTTGCGGGGTGCTGATCCTGCGGTTGGTAATCTGGCAGTTATTCTGATTCACACTGATGCTACGGAGACCCTCTAGATGAAAGTTGTTTTTGTCGGTGCCGGGCCGGGAAATCCCGACTTGCTCACAGTTGAAGCCCATCGATTGCTCAGCCATTGTCAGCTCTGTATCTACGCTGGATCGCTGGTCAGTCCTGCGGTCATTGCATTGGTGCCGAAAGGGGCAGAGTTGCATGATTCTGCGACGATGACGCTGGAGGAGATGGAGGTCGTTTTTGCCCGGGCGCAGGAAAAAGATATTGATCTGATCCGTTTACACACTGGTGATCCCGCGATTTATGGAGCGATTCGTGAGCAGATGAATAGTTTGGATCGGCTGGGAATTGATTACGAGGTCGTTCCCGGTATCAGCTCTTTTCAGGCCGCAGCCGCAGCATTAAAAACCGAGTTGACTGCTCCAGAAATTGCCCAGACTATCATCCTCAGTCGTACTTCCGGCCGGACGCCGATGCCGGAGATGCAGGAACTGGAACATCTGGCGCGGACTCAGTCCACCCTCTGTCTGTTCCTGTCTGTCCATAAAATTGCTGAGGTTGCACGCGATCTTACCACCTATTATGGCGCGGAGTGCCCTGCGGCAGTAGTGTTTCGTGCCTCCTGGCCTGACCAGGTGCTGGTACGTGGTTCTCTTGCTGATATCGCTGAAAAAGTCGAAGCAGCACAGATTAAAAAGACCGCGATGATCATTGTCGGACAGGCGTTGTCGCGTGATCTCCCGGTCTCCAAACTCTATCATCGTCACTTCAGCCACGGTTATCGGCAGGGAGATGGATCGGGGGATGAGTTATGAAACTGGCGGCGATCACTTTCTCTCCACAGGGTGTTCTGGTGTGTGAAAGGCTGCGTGAGACTGTTGCCGATCTCCATCTCTATGTGCATGAAGCATTGCCGACACCGGTCGGGGCAATCCCGTTTTCTAAAGTGATGGAACTTACCCCAGCTATCTTTGCCGAGTATGACGGTTTGATTTTTGTTGCCCCGACGGGTCTTGTCATCCGTTCAATCACCAGTTCAGTCCAGAGTAAACTCTCAGACCCGGCAGTTGTCGTGGTTGATGTCGGGGGGCGATCTGTGGTCAGTTTACTCAGCGGTCATGAGGGGGGTGCCAATGATCTGGCGGTTCTGGTGGCTAATTTGATCGATGCCGAGCCGATCATATCGACGACAACAGAAGCGGTGAAGAATTTGATTGTCGGTATCGGTTGCCGCAAAGGGAAATCTGAAACCGAGATTATTAAGGCGCTGCAGGATGTTCTGTCTGCGGAAGAGATCTCCCTGTCCCGGGTTCGCTATTTTGCGACCGCCGATGTGAAGGCAGCGGAAGCAGGATTGATTCAAGCCGCAGCAACATTGGAGATTCCTCTACGGATTATCAGTAGTGAGCGGATCAGAAGTTGTCAACAATCCTTTGAACGTTCTGAGTTTGTACAGAAACAGGTTGATTTGCCGGCAGTCGCTGAACCGGCGGCATTGCTGGCAGGATGGAGGACATCATTAATTGTTCAGAAGAGAGCGTGCAACGGGATCACCATTGCGGTAGCGCGGGAAAATTGTTTGTCGTTGGCATTGGACCCGGCAACCCACTAGATCGTACCCGACGGGCAGAATTGGCAATTGCCGCAAGCTCGCTGGTGGTTGGCTATGATCCCTATGTTGCTTCATTGACTGATCTCTGTGTGGGCAAAGAAACCATCACTTCGGGGATGCGGCAGGAATCTGAACGCTGTCACATCGCTTTGCAGCGTGCCTGGCAGGGGGAAACTGTTTCCCTGGTTTCCTCCGGAGATGCGGGTGTGTACGGTATGGCCGGGTTGGCGATGGAGATGGCAGCGGCAGAGAACTTAGTCGTTGAAATTGAGGTGATTGCTGGGGTGAGTGCGGCCAATGCTGCTGCAGCACAACTTGGAGCTCCCTTGATGCTCGATTCGGCAACCATCAGTCTGAGTGATCTTCTCGTTCCCTGGGAGACGATTGTGACCCGCCTTGAGGCGGTGGCTGCTGCTGATATGGTGGTTTCGCTCTACAACCCGCGGAGTAAAAAAAGGGTTCATCAATTAGATGATGCCGCAAAAATTTTCCGTCAATATCGGGCCGGGAACACCCCCGTGGGGATAGTTACAGCAGCCGGTGATTCGCAACAGCAAGTTGTCTATTCTGATCTGGATCATTTCCTGGATGAAGAGATTGGGATGCGGTCACTGGTCATTGTTGGTAATAGCACTACCCGTATCATTGGCGGACATATGGTCACTCCGCGAGGCTACTACCGGTGATTCTCCTGTTCGGCGGCACCAGTGAAACGGCAGAGCTGGCATTGGCACTGACGCAGACCGGGGAGCAAATACTGGTGTCAACGGCCACCGACGCCCCCCTTGATATCGGTGATCATCCTGCCATCCTGCGGCGTTGCGGGCGACTTGACAGGGCTGGCATTGTCGCTCTGATAAAAGATAAATCGATCCGCGTTGTCGTTGACGGCAGTCATCCCTACGCTGTGGAACTTCATGCTACGGTTGCCGCTGCGGCACACCAGGCGGAGATTCCTTGTTTTCGTTATCAACGCCGCACCGCGACAATGGTTGCGGGTACAGGGCTCTATTTTGTTGCTGACCACCAAGAGGCCGCTGCGCTGGCAGTTAAACTTGGCACCGCAGTATTGCTGACAACCGGGTCGCGGCAGCTTTCTCCTTACGTTGAGTTGCTGAAAAGCCATAAAATCCCTCTCTATGCCCGAGTTCTTCCCCATCCTGAATCTGAACAAGCCTGTGATCAGGCTGGCCTTCCAAGAGAGAGCCGGATTGTGGGCAGGGGACCTTTCAGCGAAGCTGAGAATCGTGAGCTGATTTGTAACAAGGGAATCGGTGTCTTGATTACCAAAGACAGTGGCACCCGTGGTGGTGTCAATGAAAAAATCAGCGCTGCCCGACAGGAAAATTGTCAGATTATTGTTGTGCAACGGCCTGTGGGAGAGCAGGGATACAGCCAGATTTTTGCAGATCTGGAAGATTTGGTTGCGGCGGTCAATGTCAGTATCCCATAATAGTAAACTGAGACGCTTCCCGAACGGGTTACCTCAGGATTATAAACTAAAATAAGGAAAAATATGGATTCTTCATCACCACAGGACAACCTGATTTCTGCTGCTGACCGTGACGGTCTTTATCGGACGATTTTTTCCCGTCGGGATGTGCGGGGACAATTTAAATCAGATCCGATTCCTGATGCTGTTCTCAGCCGGATTCTCTATGCCGCTCATCACGCTCCATCGGTTGGTTTCATGCAACCATGGAACTTTATCATTGTGAAATCAAAGAAGGTCCGGCAGCGGATTCATGATCTTTTCAGTCTCGCGCATCAGGAAGCAGCTGCTATGTTTTCAGACGAAAAACGTGATTTATACAATGGGCTGAAACTTGAAGGGATTATGGAGTCTCCCATCAATATCTGCGTAACCTGTGATCGAGAGCGTACTGGTCCCGTTGTCATCGGGCGAACCCATATCAGCACGATGGATCTCTACAGCAGCGTCTGTGCAATTCAAAATCTCTGGTTGGCAGCACGCTCTGAAGGGCTGGGTGTTGGTTGGGTGAGCATTCTCGATGAACAAAAAATGAAGAGGATTCTGGAAATTCCCGACCATATTGTTCCGGTAGGTTACCTGTGTCTTGGTTACGTGACCCATTTCAAGAAAAAGCCCGAGCTGGAATCAGCAGGTTGGCTACCTCGATTGCCCCTGGAAAACCTTGTCTATTTTGATGGTTGGGATAAGACACTGCCGGTGGAGGACTCACTATTATTGAAACAGATCAGGGAAGATCAGGATTTTCCGGTAGGTTCTGTTCGTGAATAGTCCGCAGGGGTAATTTGACAAAAAACGATCCTGTCGTTATTAATGAGAGATTAGTTTTTTTGTTTCAGTTTGGGGGATTTGTTCGATAATAAGATCGAATAGAACTTAAGCACCCTGTTTTGAAAATGGAGAATTTAAAATGTCATCAAATAATTCAACAGATACTGTCTCTTTCTTTGCCAATAAAAAGAGTGACCAAATTGTCTTCAGTGTCTTGGTTTTATTAGCTCTGATCGGTGTAGTAGTCACTAATATCTCACCGGTAAATGCTCATGGTTTCTGGGTTTTAATGCTCGTAGTATACGCGTGTACTGCTACCTATTATGGGCGTAACTCAGCCAGTTCCCTGGATGGAGGTCTTGGAGGCTTTGTCGGGAAGCAAGTCATCCATTGGGGTGGCTCTCTGACTGCTGTTCTTTGTGTCTATGCTCTAGTCCGGACAGGCACAGTTAATTATGAGCAAGCTGGGACAATGATACTTTTAATATTGGCGCTTGCAACTTTTCTTGCGGGTAGTCACGTTGGTTGGCGCTTTTATATTTTGGGAGCATTTCTCGCTTTAATCACCGTTATCATGGCATACGTTGAACGATACCTATGGCTGATCGTTGTAATTGTCTGCTTGATTCTCGGGGCCGTATACCTTTGGACCAAGTATAAAAGTTCTCGATCTATCTGATGACAATGATCGTTTAACGAAGGCTGAAATAAAGAGAGAATTGGGTGAGTTTGACGATGCAGAATTTATCCTCACAGCGCCTTTTGGTGATGAATTTTCAAAGGCGGTTGCCATTATTAGAAATCTGATTCAACGGCGTGACCGTTTTGTTTCAAAGATGAACTTTGATGAGTAGCCTGATATATCTCTCAGTTGAAAGGGGACAATAATAATGTCACACATTAAATTTGGCACTTCGGGGTGGCGGGCGATTTTCTGTGAAGATTTTACTCTCGATAATGTCAGGGTGGTGGTGCAGGCAATTGCCGATAATCTGCATGCTGAGGGATTAGCAGACCGTGGGGTGGTGATTGGTTGTGATGCCCGTTTTATGGGTGCCGATTTTTCTCGCGAGACGGCACGGATCTTAGCCGGAGCCGGGATTAAAAGTTACTGCTGCCAGCGTGATACGCCAACACCGGTGATTTCACATGAACTGCTGCGCCGAAAGGCGGCCGGGGCGATCAACTTTACCGCCAGTCACAATCCATACAATTATAACGGGATTAAGTTTTCACCAGCCTCAGGTGGCCCGGCCTTGCCGGAGACCACCAATGATATAGAACAACGGGCCAATGCGATGCTCGGGGAGATCGTTTTCAAGGATGTTCCCCTGGATATCGCTGCTGAGCAGGGGTTGTTTGAAGAGATTGATCCGCGCCCTGAGTATTTTGATACTTTACAGCAGTTGATCGATTTTGATGCAATTGCAGGGTCAGGGATGACAATTGCTGTTAATCCTCTTTATGGCAGTGGACGTGGCTACCTTGATCGCATTCTGGAAGAGGCGGGAGTTAATATCGTCAAGATTAATGATCATCTTGACCCCTATTTTGGTGGTAAACCACCAGAGCCAGCTGAAGAATATATTGAGGATTTTATTGGGTTGATCAAAAGTGATCACTCCATCGTCCTTGGCTTGGCCACCGATGGTGATGCTGACCGTTTCGGGATTATTGACAGCGATGGGACCTATATTGAACCGAACTATATTCTTGCCCTGCTGTTCGACTATATGATTCGTCGCAAGGGTTTGCGTGGTGACGCGGCTCGCAGTGTGGCAACCTCTCATTTGATTGATGCGGTGGCTGAACATCATGGGGTTGCTGTATTGGAGACCCCGGTCGGTTTTAAATTTATCGGTGAATATATTAGTGAGGATAAGATTCTGATCGGTGGCGAAGAGAGTGCCGGGTTGTCCATCAAGGGACATGTTCCGGAGAAAGATGGTATTCTCGCTTGTCTGCTAGTTGCCGAAATGGTGGCGGTTGAGAAGAAGTCATTGCGGGAACTTTTAGCTGATCTCTACTCGCGGGTAGGTGAGATCCATACCAAACGGATCAATATCCACCTCTCTCCGCAACTTGAAGCGGCACTCCCTGACAAGTTTGCCAACCCCCCGGAAGCTATCGGTGAGCATAAAATCATCAAGGTTATCCAGATCGACGGAAATAAGTATCTTCTTGAGGATGGCTCCTGGTTGTTATTTCGGAAGTCAGGAACCGAGCCGGTGGTGAGATTGTATGCTGAAACAAGCAGTTTCGAATCACTGACCCGGTTAATTGAGCTGGGCCGGGAATTTATTCTCGGATAAGATTTCGATAAATCAAGGAGACAGAGTCATCTTACAGGAAAAGTTAAGATGACTCTGTCTCCTTTTCCGTTGATCATTCTCTGGACAGATTCTTTGCCAGTTCCAGACTGAAGTTATTGATTCCACTGTTTAAACCGGCAACCAGTTCCTGATAACTGTCGCCGATCGGTTGTTGGTCGGCGAAATGTCCCTGCCGGATTTCTTCTACTCCTCCATCAATTGACCAGCGTATATCAATCTCCGTGTGGTCACCGAGTTTTCCGGAAAATCTGTTCACCATTATTTTTATTTTTATTGCGTCTGTGGTGGAGTTTTCCCATGGACTGATAGCGATGTTTGCAGCGGGCAATACAATTCTCAAATTCTCACGTACTTTCTGCAGAATATTCCCCTGTATCGGCTCTGCCCAGCGGTCGTGATCTGAAACATTAATGGTCTTATCATCATTTTTTGTGACAATTTGTAACCGATCCAGATAGACTGGAAAATTAGTGAGTTGAAGTGACATAGTTAAAGCTTTATCTGAGACTATGTTGGTTTCTTGTGGCACCCCTTCAAGGAGGTAGTAATGAATTGGTTGAGGGTCACCGAGCATCTGGATACAGGAGCTGCAGAGTAATAGTAGAAGGATTAAAAAATAGCGCATTATTTAGTTTCTCCATTGCTTCTGCCACGCAAAAGAATCTGTGGGTCTTCCTCAATTTCGGTTGCTAGATAACGTACCGCACGGGCAGTTCGATTGATCTCTTCAAGGGTTAAGCTGAGCTGCTTTAAAACATCAGAATCGGCAGCAGAGAGCCCTTTGATCTGCTCCATAACAACTTGCGCTTCGATTGCAGCACCATTAACCGATTGGGCTGTCTGGTTAAATTGTTCAGAAAATCCCTCAATTTTATCGTCAATATGCTTCATCGTTGAATCGGCAGTTTGCAGCGTTTGTTGGCTGGTTTCCAGCGTCACTTTCAGACTCTCAACAACAGGTGGTAACTGTTTATCCAGATTTTGTAGAAAAATATTCAGCTGATCGGTTGCAGCATTTAAATTTTCCAGAGTGTCATGGATGGCTGATGAGCTGATAAGTTTATCAACCCCTTCAATGATCCGAACCAGACGATCGGTGATTTCTTTGAGAGGAATCTCTTCAAAAGTTTGGGATAAGACTTCAAGGCTTGATTTGATGGCAGGTAACTCCGGGTAGTCACTGTTTTCCCCAGTGAGAATGATCGGGGTGCCAGGAAACATGTCCATGTTGATGTATAATTGCCCGGTCACCAGACTATCCAGACGCATTTCTACCCGTAAACCCTTCTTGACCAGGGGCGATATAGAGTCACCACCGAAGACACTAGCTTTAATCACGTCGATAATGCTCTCATCAGTCCCATCAATATTAAATTTGGAGGGCTCAATTTCAATAACGATAGGAATGTAAAATTTAAAACCTTGTGGTTGAACCCTGACATTTATTTGTTTGATTTGACCAATTTTCACACCACGAAATCTCACTGGTGAACCGATGGTGAGACCTTTGACCGAGCTATCGAAGAAGATAACATATCTTTTGGTTTCCGCAAGAAAACCCCCAGGTCCAAAAAATAGCAATCCGGCAACGGTTAAAATGATAGCACCAATGACAAAACTGCCAATGACTCTCGGATCGATTTTTTTACGTCTGTTCATAGATGCCTCTTGTGTTATGTGGTACTTTTTTTATCTGATTGTCCGGGTTAAAAAATTTAAGACTCGGGGATCTTCTGAATGTTTCAATAACTCTTTTGGTGGACCTGTTGCGATAATCGTCTTCTCTTCGGTGTCAAGAAGAATGGAGTTGTCTCCAACCGTAAAAATACTTTCCAATTCATGACTGACAATCACAATTGTAGCGCCAAGGCTGTCACGCAGTTCTAAAACCAGATCGTCGAGCAGACGTGAACTGATCGGGTCAAGCCCTGCAGAGGGTTCATCGAAAAAAAGAATATCAGGATCAAGGGCCATGGCTCTGGCCAATCCAGCACGTTTGCGCATTCCCCCACTGATCTCTGATGGGTAGTAATCCTCAAAACCACCCAGCCCGACCAGTGATAATTTATAGGCTGTCACCTCTTCAATCTGTTTCTGATTCAGGTCTGAATACTCGATCAAGGGGAGGGCAATGTTTTCTCCCAGGGTCATTGAACTCCAAAGTGCACCATTCTGATAAAGCACTCCGTTGCGGCTGATAATCTGATTACGCTCTTCAAGTGATGCTTGCCACAAATTAACCCCGGCAATAAGGACATCTCCCTTGGTCGGTTCCATCAAACCTATCAAATTGCGCAGAAGAGTGCTTTTGCCGCAACCACTTCCACCCATAATGATAAAAATTTCCCCGCATTTGACCGAAAAGTTCAAGTTTTCCTGAATGACGTTATCGTCATAAGCCATCGTCAGGTTTTGAATCTCCAGGTAGGGAACTTGCACCATTTTAAACCCCTATCAACTGACAAACTATGGTGATGACGGCATCAGCAACAATGATTAAGACAATCGATGTGACAACAGCACTGGTTGTGGCAAAACCAACAGAGGAGGCACTGCGACCACATTGTAAGCCACGAAAACAGCCTGAAGTAGCAACCAGAACACCAAATATTGCCGCTTTTACAATTCCAACCATAAAATGTATTGGCGGTACAAAATCTTGAATTTGTTGAAAATATTGGAAGAATGAAATGTCAAGCATGGTTGCGCAGACAATCGCTCCACCAACAATTCCCATAAAATCTGCATAGATGCAGAGTAATGGCATGGTAATGATAAGTGCGAGTAGCCGCGGGAAAACCAGGAACTCAATAGGCGAGATCCCTAAAGTTTTAAAGGCATCGATCTCCTCATTGACCTGCATAGTGCCTAATTGTGCCGCGTAGGCCGCTCCTGATCGACCAGCCATAATAATGGCTGTCATCATCGCTCCCATTTCGCGTGCCATCCCCAGACCAACCAGATTGGCGACAAATATTTCGGCTCCAAAGATACGTAGCTGTGAAGCTCCGACAAAAGCCAGGATGATACCTACGAGAACACTGACCAAGGTAACGATCAGTAATGCTGACGGACCTGCACACTCTATTTGATAGAACAGATCTGAATAACGGAAGCGTGCCTTGCCGCGAAAAAAATTAAAAAAACCAACAACTAAATTTCCGATGAAAGAGAGCAGATCATTCCAACTGCGGTGCATCTCAATAGTAACATTGCCAATTTTTGCCAGGGCGGGTTGCCCGAGGAGCTCTCGTCTAGTACCTTTTCGTTCTGGTACGGCAAAAGATAGATGGAGCAATTTCTGGATTCCTCCAGGGAGGGTCTCCTGGAGGACAGAAACATTATTTTTTTTGCAGCTATTGATTAAAGCGACCAGAAAAGTCATCAAGCCGCTGTCCCATGATCTCAGTTGCCGGCAATCAAAGGAGAGCTTTTCTGGTTGAGCACTCAGAATCTCATCAATCAAGTGGAGGGGGTCTGGAATGCCACTTTGAAAGCGCCAATCTCCTGACAATTGAAGAGACAGCCCTTCTTCTGAGTTTTGAAGTTGGTACTTGTCGGTGGTATTTATCGACATGGGAAAAGAGTAGTCCTCTCCAGTTCAAATATCTCCTTCCAACGAGAAGATCTAATAAAATAACATGCTGATCTCAAATTATCCAGTTATTACAAGGGGGTAAGGTTTTTTGCTGAAAGTTGAGGTTCTTGATACGTCATAGTTTTGTGCGGGGGATTTGTTAAAAGGTAATTATGAAAGAATTTTTCTTAGAAACAGCATGATGCCGCCTGAACCGGAAGTGAGCCTAATGCCAAAAGCAGCAGAACAAAAATCAATGCCAGGAGGTCTTTAATAGTTAAATACACGAAAACATCTCCAAAATGTTAAATTTACAGCAACACTTATCATTTATAATTTGTTCAGATTTTATTGGAATATAACATAAGTAGAAATTAAGTAAAGATATTTAATATTAAATGGGATTCTACAATTTCAAAAAATAAGTTTTTCGTTTATGAAAATATGAAGGAGGGTCTGAGGGGGTTAATCTGCGAATCAAATTCTGCCCCGTTTTTTTATTTCCATTTCAATCAGCCGTTTTCGCAACGGGTTGGTCCGGTAACTGATTGACAGCTGTTTGAGGATATGATTCCGGATATTGGGTAACCAGAGGGTGAACCAGATTTCTGGGGTTTTAGGATTTTTTAAAATAGCAAGGCGCAGGTTGGGGCGCTGATTCCAACGTTTATGCCGGGCAACCATTGAGATGGTTTCAGCTCTGGCTGTTGCTCCCCGTAGAAATTGATAAATGGCAACCTCTCTGAGCCGAGAGCTTCCGAGGCATGCCTCAAAAAGTTGTGGTTCCCCTTCTTTCATTAACTCTGCAACAATATTTGTTGTCCCCCTGCGCGCCAGAGTAATTTTATTACCGAGTGGGGTGGTCGGCAGTCTCTGCAGGATGGCTCGCTCTGCAGCGAGTTTTTGATCGGGGGTAACCCCGGGCAGCAGGCAGAGATCCAGTAGCTCGAATAATCGCAGTTGCGGCAGGAGATTGCGCACCAGAGTCCCCGAAGTTGCAGGGTTTTTGACCAATGCAAGGATGATCCTGTGACTGATTGATTCTCGTTGCTTTTTGTAGAGAGTATTGATAAGTGTTTCAGAAAGATCACGCCGTTTAAGTAGAATGAGCAGATGATCTTCATTGATTTGTGGATTTTTCAACAGAGTTTGCAGATAGCTTGTATCCGGATCCAAAATCAGCTGGAAAAGCTCATCCTTGGTTGCAGACAGCCCCTGTTGGAACTTTCTTGCGTCATCTGAGTCAAAGTCTGTTTGGTGTTTATCCATCGTCAATGTCAGATTGTAAGAAATTTAATCCTCAAGATGGCTCGCTTGAAGGGACTCTCCGGGGCGAAGGTGCGGTGAAGCCAGATCCTCTTTTAAATACTATTTGCGGATGAATTTTAACAAATATTTGCAAAAATAGGGAAATTGTTTCATTGTTTGAGGTCAATGAGTCGTTTGAGTGATTTTGCCAAAGATATGAGAAAGAGATGCAATGATATTTTCTGAACAGCCGTTGTTGATTTTTGATGGTGCCTGTGGAACAAATTTACAGTTGCTGAATATTACAGATCAGGACTGGTCCGGGTGCGAGGGGTGCAATGAAGTCCTGAATTTTTCTGCCCCTGATCACATTGTACAGTTTCACTCAAGTATGCTTGATGCTGGCGCTATGGTTCTGGAGACGGATACCTTTGGTGCGTCACGGGTGGTTCTGGCCGAGTATGGCTTGCAGGATAGGGTGAAAGAGATTAATACCCTTGCCGTTGAAAATGCCAGACGGGCGATTGCGGGGAGGTCGGATAAATACATTGCCGGTTCGATTGGACCGGGGACAAAATTGCCATCATTGGGGCATATCAGTGTCACAGAATTGGCCGCCGCAACACAAGAGCAGATCGAGGCGTTGCTGGAAGCCGGAGTCGACTGCCTGATTGTCGAAACCTGCCAGGATCTATTGCAGACCAAGACGGCGCTGGTTGCTGTGTTTGACGTTTTGCAAAGTTCAAATTATGAATTACCGGTTATGGCTTCGGTGACGATTGAGCAGCAGGGAACGATGCTGGTCGGTTCTGATATCGCCGCCGTGGTTGCGACTCTGGAACCGTTTCCGCTGTTTTCTCTCGGACTCAACTGTGCCACTGGACCCCGGGATATGATGTCGCATATTAAATACTTAAGTGAAAACTGGCCGCAGCGGATTTCAGTCATCCCGAATCAGGGATTGCCAGAAGTGGTCAATGGTCTGACTCATTATCCTCTGAGTCCTCAGGACTACGCCGAGCAGATGTATCAGTTTGTGGTCAATCAGGGTGTCAGTATTGTTGGCGGTTGTTGCGGAACCAGTCCGGAACATATTCAGGCATTGGTGGATCGTTTAGAAGGGGTTCAACCAAAACAGCGGGAGGTGCAGGTATGAGAGCTTCTGTTGCAAGTCTCTATCAGGCTGTTGAACTCCATCAGGAAATTCCGCCACTCTTAATCGGTGAACGCTGTAACCCCAATGGTTCCAAAGCATTCAAGGAGGCTTTGCTGTCTGAGGATTGGGATGCCTGCCTCAAGGTTGCTCTGGATCAGGAAGGGCGTGGCGCTCAAGTTCTTGATCTCTGTGTTGCTTATGCCGGGCGCGATGAAGTTGCCGATATGATGAAGCTAGCCCAACTGTTTGCTGGTTCCTGTAAAGCACCGTTGATGTTTGATTCAACCAGTCCTGCGACTCTGGAACAGGTTCTCCCTCTTTACCCCGGACGAGCGATCATCAACTCGATCAATCTGGAGGATGGTGGTGCTAATCTGGAACGGATCTGTCGTCTGGCGAAAAAGTACGGTGCCGCAGTTGTCGCCCTGACGATCAATCGTGAGGGGATGGCGCTGACTTGTGAGCAGAAGGTTGCGGTTGCTAAAGATATCTATACGCTGGTGGTCGATCAATATGGTTTGCGACCAGAGGATATTCTCTTCGACCTGTTGACGTTTACAGTTGGTTCCGGTGATGAAACGATGCGCGATGCTGCCACCGAAACCCTGAATGCAATTAAACAGGTTAAAGAGGAATTGCCCGGAGTCGGTTTTACTTTGGGGGTTAGTAATATCAGTTTTGGTTTGCGACCAGCGGCACGAAAAGTTCTCAATTCAGTATTCCTCCGCCTGGCGGTTGAGGCTGGTTTGAATACGGCCATTGTCGATGCTGCCAAAGTCCTCCCTTATGCGGCGATCAGTGAAGCCGATCGGGAGATTTGCCTCGATCTGTTGTTTAATCGTCATCCCGAGGCATTGATGACTTTTATTGACCATTATGAGCAGGCGGTTGATCAGGAAGACAATGAGGATAGCGACTCTCTCCCGGTAGAAGAATTATTGCGACAGAAAGTATTGAGTGGAGACAAAGACGGCCTCAATGATCTCCTGTCAGCTTTACGAGGTCGCTGGCAGCCGCTGGATATTATCAATAATTTGCTGGTTCCGGCGATGCGTGAAGTTGGTGAGTTGTTTGGCCGAGGCGATTTATTGTTACCGTTCGTACTGCAATCGGCGGAAGTGATGAAACAAAGTGTGACTCTGCTGGAACCCTACATGGAAAAGCTGGATGATGATGGGAAAACCTCCATATTGCTGGCAACTGTGGCGGGAGATGTTCATGATATTGGTAAGAATCTGGTCGATATTATACTCACTAATAATGGCTATAAAGTCCATAATATCGGGATTAAAGTCCCAGCGGAAGAGATTATTGCCAAGGCGAAAGAGTTGCAGGTTGATGTGGTTGGTCTCTCCGGGTTGTTGGTTAAGTCTGCTCTGTTGATGAAAGATAATCTGAGCCAATTTCAAACTGTTGGTCTGACGCAACCGGTACTTTTAGGGGGGGCAGCACTGACGACAAAGTTTGTTGCGGTTGATTGTGCCCCTAACTATCAAGAGCCAGTTGTTTACTGTGCTGACGCTTTTGCCGGGTTAAAAGCGATTCGTGAGTTTGAAGCGGGAAAGCTGCTATCGACCCAGTGGGAGGAGAGCAGCGTAACCAAAAACCGCCCCAGCCCGCAGCAGGAGGTTCTGGATCGCTCCTTTGAACCACCTGTGGTTCCTTTTGTCGGGCACCGGTTGGTTACGGATATTGATGTCGAAAAAGTCTTCAGTTATCTCAATACAGCTGCATTGTTTCGGGGTCGTTGGGGGTATCGGCGGGGAAAAATGTCCAAAGAGGATTATGCGGAATTAAATACCAATACCGTTTTGCCACTTTTCCGACGCTTGAAGGATCAGTTGGTGAACGAGGGTTGGTTGCAACCAAAAGTGACTTATGGATATTTTGATTGTGTCAGCGAGGGTGATAGTTTGCTGATCAGTAGTGATTCGGGTGAAAAAACTTTCAGCTTTCCCCGGCAGGAAAATGCACCCGGACTCTGTATTGCTGACTACTTTCGCAATGGTGCTGAAGGTGGTGACAAAGTAGGGTTCTTTGTGGTGACTCTGGGTAAGCAGTTAGCTGAGAGAACCAAACAACTCTATGAAGCAGATAGTTATCACGACTACCTGATGCTGCATGGCCTTGGAGTTGAATTGACCGATGCCCTGGCTGAATACTGGCATGAGAAGATGCGGATAGAGATGGGGATTCAACAGGAGCGTGGCAGTATGGACGCTTATGTTGCGCAAGGGTACCAAGGGTCACGCTATGGCTTCGGTTATCCTGCCTGTCCCGATTTGGGCGCTCATGAACCGTTGTTTGAAATGTTGCATCCGGAAGAGATCGGGGTGGTTTTGACGGAATCTTTTGAAATGGTTCCTGAGATGAGCACTTCAGCGATAATTGTCCATCATCCACAAGCTAAATACTTTGCGGTCTAGTTCGTGGAATCCCCCTCAATCCCCCTTTGCTAAAGGGGGAGGCATAAGTCATCCCCTTTGACAAAGGGGAGTTAGAGGGGATTTGGCTCGCATTTCATTTGTTAACAAAAGAGGATCAACTATGCGCTATATCTGTACCTGCTGCGGCTATATTTATGACCCGGACAATGGGGATGAAATGAATAAAATCCCACCGGGTGTTGAGTTTGATGATTTACCCGAAAGTTGGGTCTGTCCTCTCTGTTATGCCGAGTTTGACAAATTCGACCCTCTCGATTGAGTTGAGGCTATTTAAATGGCTCCCTACGAAATGCAATCAGTCCCAGTATCGCTGGATAAGATGAAGATGCTGTTCTGGCGTCTGGATCTCTCTAAGAGATCGTTCGTTGCTCTGAATGACTGTACCTGTGGTGTTCTTGGTCTGGAAAATTATCGTTTTTTCAAGGATCGCAAGTATCGGGAAAGAATTATTTTTCCCGATGATCTAACTTCTTTGGACAGCGCCTTCAACAGTTTCAAGGAACGGGTGACAATGCGAACTATCTTTCGGGTACAGAGTGGTGGTTCGATTCATTGGTTCAAATTGACTGGCTGGCCGACCGACGATCGTCGTTATTATGAAGGTGCGGTGGAGGATATTTCTGAGCATATTTCCCGGTTGAAGAGTATTTTTAATCAGCAGGATCTCAGTCTGCTTGAGATTGCCGATGCCGATTACCCGATTGCTATATTTTCTGAGCAAGATAATAACCTGCTGGATGGGAATAGCAGCTTTCAGGAGTTGTTTAATATCGATTTATCCCTAGGGTTAAAACTTTTTTTAAAAGACCTGATAACGAGTGAGACGAACCTTCCTCTCTTGTTGGAAACGCTACTTTTAGAGGGACAACTTGAAACTGAGTTGTGGTTGGCTTCAGGCAATGATGTCAATTCTAGCATTTCCTGTCTATTCAAGCATTTCACCTATGCGGGAGAAGGTTATATTCGCCTGGCAGTTGTTGATCTGCCAGATGAAACCAAACCGGTCAGGTCAGAGAGCGTTCTTCCGGTTCCACGCCAAGACGTGATGACTCTTTGTCAAAAACTTGCGAGCTGTTTCTCAATTGATGAAATGCTCAATCAGGTTTATGAGTCGAGAAGTTTATTTCCTGGAATGGATTCCATTATGTTTTCTGATGTTTACGCCAGACAGAATAAGGTAGTTGTCTATTCGAAAGGGACGCTGCTTGAGCCATTGGAACCCGCCAGCCAGTACTCATACACTGGAACAATTGCTGAGAATATTGACAAGGAAAATCTGGAATACTTGATTGTGGATGATACTCAGAGCAGTATCAAAGCGATTGACTGGGTGCTGTTTGTCCCCAAAGGGATTCATTCCTATGTCGCTAAAGCCCTCTATGTACGAGGAGCTATGCGAACCGTTTTAATTTTTTGTTCACAGCAGAAAAACATTTTCAATGAGGATCATGTTGTTGATGTAACAGCTATTTCAACAGCTTTCCACAGTCAGTTAAAAGCTATCCGGAAAAAGTCCAGATCCACTTCCCGTTAGTGACAACACGTCCATTCTGTATATTCAAAAAAAGGCTGTCGGCTGCTTAATCCCGCAGCCATTTTTTTGTTTGTTGTTGCAAAATACAGTTTATCAATAATGAGTACTTAAATGGTTGCAATTGGTTATACCAATTTTGCGACAAGCAATATTATGTGCGTTGATTGATACTGTAGTGGCTTGTGTGATAAGTTTTTATTTTTATGGTTGTGTGTGGCTGTGAATTGGTTTATACAATAATGGTCTAATTTTTCGTTGGGGGTTCAATGTCAGTCGTAGATACTGTTCTGGAAAATCTTAGTGATCTTGAATTGAGTGAAGGTGATCGTCTCCCTTCAGAGCGTAACTTGGCAGAAAAATGTTCAATCAGTCGATCGAGTGTCAGGAATGCTCTAAAGGAACTGCAATCAAGACGAGTTTTGGCGGTTAAGCAGGGAAGTGGTTACTTTGTCTCTTCAGATTTTGCCTTACAGCAAGCACTGGGCGGGGAAGATTCTGAGTGGGACATAGAGAGAATAGAGCAGGTTTATGAAGTTCGTAAATTTGTACTGGTACATATTACAGAGCTGAGTTCCAGAAACATGACAGGGAAGCAACTTCTTGAACTAGAAGAGTGCTTGGTGGATTTAGGAAAAGCGGTTATCAATGTCGATATTCATTCGATTGATCTGCTACACAACCGTTTTATAAATATTATTCAGGAAAGTTGCTCGAATCGTGAGTATATCCGTGTGCTGAACGAAGTTCGTATTCCAGCGCATTACATCAGTACTATTTTGCAGGTGGCAGCAGGGGAAGAGCTAAGTGCATATTTTTCTGAGCACGTTAATTTGTTTCAGGCACTGAAGAAAGGGGATCATCCCCTTACTAGGGAGCTGAGCGGAAAGCTGAGTGATAATGTTCTCAAGTTATTTGCAAAGTATTCAAATTTAATCAAGTTTTAATTTTTATTGTCACCTAGTCTGAAAGGCATTTTGAAAAAGAGGTTCATCAACCCCAACGTAGAGGAGGAAAGTATGAAAAGGCGTAATTTTCTAAAAGCTATGGGTGCAACAGCCGCTGGTGTGGGAGCTGCTGCTACGATTGGTGCTCCAACTAAGGCATTTGCTCGAAAAAAGGAAGATATTGGTGAATGTAAAAGCTTGAAAATCACCGTATTGACCGAGACCAGCTGGTTTGACAATGATCAGTTCAAAAAAGATATTGTCGATAATGGTGGTGCCAGTACCAATCAGTATGACATTCCATGGGATCCTAAAAATGCCGGTGGTTACGCTACATTGCTGGAAATTGAGCAACTGGACGGTACCGTTAACAAGCTCTTGATGGATACCGGATGGAGCAATGAGTGGATGGATTATGTTTATGATCGCCACGGTATTGATAAGATGATTGAATCTGGTGAGATTGACACCATGGTTCTGACTCACTGGCATCTGGATCATTTCTGGGGGATTGAATCCACCCTGAAACACAATGACAAAATCAAAATCTATGGTCCGGAAACGATGTATCCGGAAGACGAAAAACTCCTCTATGGAGGGAAGAATGAAGCGAAAGGGGTTGTCATCAATAAGAATGATGTTCCTTTCAAGGGTGAGCTGGTTAAAACAAATTCAAAACAGTTCTATAAACTCTATCCTGGTGTCGCAATCAAGGAGTTTGATGTCCCAATTCTGCTACGTGTCCGTGGTGAGAATGTTGTGTATGTCAATGTTAAAGGTAAGGGGATTGTCACTGTGACCGGTTGCTGCCACCCTGGTCTCTTGACCCTCTATTCGACCGCCAGACGCCAGATCAAAGGTGGGGATAAAATCTACGGTTGTTACGGTGGTCTGCATATTTCCCTGTTTGAAAACTGGGATCCCAAGATGGATGATATTATCAAGGGAGCCAAGGCCTTTAACCCTGTAAAAATGGGTTGTAACCACTGTACTGGTTGGGTCTGGGCTGAAAATGCTGCCAAGGCAGGATTGCCGATTGTCAAAGGGACCAATGAGTATAAGAACTACCCGAGACAATCTTCGGTCGCTAAGGATACCAATGTATTTTTGACCAATGGAGATACGGTCGTTTTCTGATTTAAAAGGGTGCAATACCGTCAGGCATTGCACCCTTTATTAATTTGTTCTTGAGAGGTTACGAAATGACTACATCTAAAAATAATTACCTCTATGGCCTGATTGCGTTTGTTGTCATGATCGTCATCAATTTTGCCCTGTGGAGACTCTTTTTTGCACCAACTAACGGGGTTTTTAAGCTGTTTACACCGATGTACGGTTTCTCTCTGGTTGCCTGCTATTTTTATTCGGTGATTCTGGTGGCAGATATCTTTGGTTATAAGAATGATACCGGGAACCTCGGCAAGGGTGTCGGGGCATTGATTGGCTCTATTGCCGTTTTCTATCTCATCTACTACGTGTTTTTCTGGAATATCCTGGGGAAATTCGGGGTGACTTATTTCAGTCCTCAGGCTCTGATCGCTACTGGAGGGACCGGTCTGGAAATCTGGAATGCCCGTGAAAATTCATCTCTGGCAATACTTTATGTGGTGACTGCACTGATCTGGGTTTCGGTTATCTGGAACGCTGGCTTGGGAAATTCCCCCTGGGACGGCTTAAAACAGTCAGCCATTGGAATCAGTAAGTTTTTTGCCACTGCTTTTATCGGCATCATTTTTTACGCAATCTTTTTTCATCCGAACGTCACCTCACTATTTCTACCCAAACAAATTTTTGCCGGCGTAGAGCCTTGGTGGGCAGAAACAGCCATGACAGCCAGTTCTTTCTATCATCTTGGCTGGATGTTCGCCGGGCTATTTTTGATCATGTTCCTGGTCGATTGTGTGGACGGCTTCCCATTCAATTTGTTCAATAATGAAGAGAGCTCCGGTTCCTGGATCGGTGGGCTCGTCGCCCTGGCTATCGCTGTTGTCGGTGGATATGTTTTCATGTATATCGCCGAAGCAATTATGAACTACTACTGGTATGAACCCTTTACCGGAGGCAACTATACCGATGATCCACGTTTCCGCCACCTGCATGTTGCTGAAATTGCCGCTTTCTTCATGCTTGCTCTGTTGATTGTTAAAGTTTTCTTTAATAATGTTTTTCAATCAGATAATAAATGGCTTGCAGGTGTGGTCAGATTTGTCGTTGTTGTCGCAGTGGGAATGTTAGTGTACTGGTTCTATTACAGTGAAGTTCCGGGCCCAAAATTTGTTGATCGGGTTCCTGGTATTGGCAATATTGATGCTACGTCGTTGTGTTGGACAATAATGTCCTTAGCCCTGATCATGGTTTACGACAAGTTTTTCAAAGCATCGTTGATGGGTAAGTAAACATGAGACGGCGTGAGTTCTTTAGAGACGCACTGGATGAATCGATCCGCGCAGCACAAAAAGGTTTCATAAGCCTTCAGGAAACTTTTACTGAGGTGAATGATTCGGTGCAGGATGCTCTGGATGACACCCCGGGAAAAGGTGATTTTTTTGATTCTTATGAAATGAGTTATTCCCTGACCCTGGCTTATCCGCGTGAAATGTTTGAGCAGATGGCCAGGGATCAGGATATCCCTTATGAAGGGGTTGAAACAATTGATATTGCAAATGAACTGTATAAAAGGGGTGTGATATGAGTGGGATCGATGCTTACAGTGCAACCCGGAACTTGATTGAGAATGCTTTCAGTTATTTGACCTGGCACGAAGATGTTTGTGAAAAAGCCGGTTTCAAAGGGATCAGTCAGGTGTGGATCGAAGATCCTGCCTGGTATTTCTGGTTGGATCATGTCAAAGGGGCTTTTTTATTGCGGTTGCATGCGGATGAACCCATTGCCGACAACCAGTATGTCAGTTTGTCTCTGCACTATTTTCCCACGACTGAAGAAGCTGCTTATCAGGATTTAAGTGTCGAGGAAAAAAAGCTGCTTGGTGATGAGTCGGTTTTTGACCAGGAGACAAATACTCCGAAATTTGAAGGCTATGATCAATTTCTTTCTTTATTTGTTGTAGCGGAGGTCGGTTTCGTCATTGATCCCGATAATCATCTACAGGTTCTACTCTATAGCTCAGAAAAGGATGCCGACCATTCTGTTTATGAGTTTATTGATTTATTGGTCAGTACTCTCAATTTTCAATCAAAGCAGCACCATCAGAAAGCCTTTTTATTACAAGATGGATTAATGAACACTTCACTTTTAAGTTATTCAGAGCCGGCTTTTCAGCAGTTTATCGATGAATTCGAGTTGGATCCTGAGTCGCTTGAAACTATTGTTTCTAACAGCAAACTTGATAAGTGGTTACAAGCTGCGCACATAGATGCTGTTTGTTCTATGAACGGAGCGTGTAGCTGTAGTCATTAAATTAAGGAGGAAGTATATGAAAAAGATTCTGATTGGTTTAATCTGTATCGTTGCTTTTTTGGCTGCCAGCAGTTATGCCATGACCACCAAAGATCAGATGCATGGTTATGCACTGAACAACAAATATTGTGTTTCCTGTCACAACTCGGTTGCTGATCCGGAAAAGCCCGGGTTTACCAGAGATACCTGGCATTTGATTATCAATATCATGCACAAAAATGGTTTAGAATCACTCTCTGCTGAAGAGAACGGTGCTTTGGTAGATTATTTTTATATGATCAGAAAAGGTCTGGAGCGCGAAGCAGGCTAGCTGGTAACTAAATGTGATTGTTTAAGGAAAAGGCTCATCAGTTGGTGAGCCTTTTCTCGTTGCGATGGATATGAAATTTATGAGTAAATTTAATCATTTTCCGAGTGGTTAGGGCTGTTGCTTCGATTTTACTTTATATTTTATTCATGAATGATCTGACCGCTGAAAATATAGATATCTGCACCCGGTTGTTGCCATGAATTTTCAGGAAGTCCGGCTTTCACACAAGTTTGTTGGAGGAAAGTTTCTCTGTCCCAACCATATTCGGTCGCAACTTGTGGCAGTAACACACCACGATTGTGTCCCTTTACGATGTAGATGCCGTGGGTGCCGACCTCAATAAGGTTGGTATCGTCAATCTTTTCGAGGGGCGATAGAATCGTAATCTCCAAACTGAAGTTATCCAGTTCGTCTCGACCCATTGGCCGAAAACGTGGGTCCTGACTTGCTGCGGCGACAGCCATTGCTGTAACTTCTTGAAACAGTGGTTGTTGTGACTGGAAATTTCCGATACACCCACGTAGATGACCACTCTGTGTAATTGTCACAAAACATCCAGAATGTTGATTGAGGGCTTTTTCTTCTCTCGGTATCGGGCTATAATCCTCACCTTTGATCTGGTGAACAATTGCAGAACGGGCAATTTTCAGTAAATTGGTGGCATCAGTCTTGGAAAGCATCAAAACTCCTTCAACGTTGTGGGTTGATGGGGATGAAAAAATATCCGTATGGGAATTTCATGTTGAAAATATATCATATTCATCCGTTATTTCTGATTTTAATTCTTTTGGTAACCAGTTGTGCTGTGAATCCGGCGGTTGATCTGAATAGCCAGGTAGCGACGGAGGATAAGTTTAAAGCAGAAAAACAGCAGGGCAAGATTTTATATGATCAGAAATTGCAGCAGTTGGCTGAAACTCATCCTGAAGCTTACGTTCTCTACCAACAAGCTCACGCTGTTGAATCAAGGGGGGAGATGGATCTGGCTATTGAGACCTATCATCGGGCGATGCAACAAACTCCAGAGGACGGATTCTTACTGACGGCTCTGGGGATGGCTTACTTGCGTAAAGAAGACATCGTTCCTGCACGTCGCTACCTTTTAAAGGCGGTAAGTTTTGACCCGGACTATTACAAATCTCGATTAGGGCTGGGATATGTCTATCTACAGAACCAGCAATTTAAGCCTGCAGCAACTCAGTTGAAAGCATCCTTGCAACTGTTGGCAACACTAGAGGGAACCTACCTTCTTGGTGAGGCTGAGGAAGGAAATGGGAATTTTCAGAAAGCACAACAACTTTACCAGGCTGTTATCCTGGCTGATAAAAATAGTAAATTGGGAAAAGCTGCAGCAACCCGTTTAAGGAGTCTATCAAAATGAGTCTAGAAAACTTTCCATGGTCTCTGGCAGAGAATGAAACCATCCTCTGGCAAGGGCGGCCCGCTCCACGCTGTTATACTTTTCGTCATTGGTTACAAGCTGCTATTGGAACGGTTCTATTTTTAGCCTGTAGCTTCTGGTTAATGATTGGAATTCAGTTGGTCTACTATCAGGGGCACTCCTGGTGGCTAGCGGTAGCTCCGCTTTTGCTGGTTCTTGGCGCGTTTTTTATTGGTCCAGGACAGTTGGCTCTGGCACGCTTGCGTTGGGATGAAATTTTTTATGCGTTAACCGATCAACGTTTGCTGGTAAGAAATAAACTTATTTTTTGTAAATCCACTACCTATCAAATCAGTGATTATAAGAGCCATAAACAAAAGAAGTATGGCCGGCATCTTTTGAGCATCCAGTTGTTTTTTAAAGGAAGCGCTCCTGTTACATTGGAATGTCTGGAACATGCGGAACTTTTTCTCAATCATCTTCCTGAAAAAAACAGAAAATCTGTCTCCGAGAAACCTGTTTGACTTGCTGGTATATAGACCATTATGATGCACAACTTTTTAACTTTTCTAAAGCTGGTGATAAATGAATAAAGCTTTTTACCTGGAAACCTTTGGTTGCCAGATGAATGTTGTCGATTCTGAGCAGATTGTAGCTGTGTTGTCAGATATTGGTTACTCCCAGGTTGATTCCGCAGAGCAGGCAAATCTTGTTTTGCTGAATACCTGCTCTGTTCGTGATAAAGCAGAACGAAAGGTCTACGGCCATCTGGGTCGATTTAAGCCGATTAAAGATAAACGTCCCGATCTGATTATCGGCGTTGGTGGTTGTGTTGCCCAACAGGAAGGGGAGAGGATGCTGGAAAAGGTTGCTTACCTTGATCTGGTATTCGGGACTCATAATATCCATCGACTCCCTGACCTGGTGAAGCAGGTTGAGGAGAGTCGGCAGCGTGGTTGTGAAACCGAATTTCACGATCGTGAGACCCGCCTTAATCTCTTTCCAGAGCGGACTTTTCAGGAGAGTATTACCCGCTTTGTCACGGTGATGCAGGGGTGTGATAATTTCTGTTCCTATTGTATTGTCCCCCACGTTCGAGGCCGGGAGATCAGCCGGCTCAGTGCCGATGTTATTGCTGAGGTGACTGAACTGGTAGAACAGGGGGTGCGGGAAATAACCCTTCTGGGTCAAAATGTTAATTCCTATGGGTTGAAGAACTCCACAGAACTCTCCTTTCCTGAATTGCTTTGTGAAGTTAACAAGATTAAGGGGCTGGAGCGGCTGCGCTTTGCGACATCACACCCTAAGGATTTGACCAATGAGTTGATCGATTGTTTCGGGACTCTGGATAAGCTGTGCCATCATATCCATCTGCCTTTTCAGAGTGGTTCTGATCGTACCCTCAAACTGATGAATCGTGGTTATACGGTGAAAGAATATCTGGACAAAGTGGAACAATTAAAGAATATTTGTCCAGATATCCGGTTAACGACTGATATTATTGTCGGTTTTCCCGGCGAAACAGAGGATGATTTTAAGGCGACTCTCGATTTGGTTGAGAAGGTTCGCTATGCGGATGCCTTTACGTTTCTCTATTCTCCACGGATTGAAACAGCTGCAGCAGAAATGGAAGATAATCAATCAAAATTTCAGAAACAGCAACGTTTCAACCGATTGCTTGAGCTACAACAGCGGATTAGTGCTGAGATCTGGCAGGAGGATGCTAATAGTGTGCAAAAAGTTCTTGTTGAGGGGCTCAGTAAACAGGGGGAAGGGCAGTTGTTTGGCCGGACAA
>JAOZQF010000071.1:0-4131 GCA_029932345.1 Desulfuromusa sp.
AAAGAGTGTCTTGAAGCGTTTATGACTCTGTCTCGCCTGGAAGGGATTATCCCTGCCCTGGAGAGTGCCCATGCTATTGCTTATGCGATGAAGCTGGCAAAGGGCTTACCGGCGGATCAGACGATACTTGTCAATCTATCCGGTCGTGGCGATAAAGATGCTGATTTCGTTGCAGAATATTTATCACTTTAGGGACTAAATTCGGAGATTTAACCGTAATATTGGGGATGTCTATGAACACCGCTTTTGTTATTTTTGATCAGATGACGGCACTGGACTTTGTTGGTTTCTATGATCCTCTGACGCGTCTGAAATCAATGGATTTTATGCCCGATTTTCATTGGCAGATCTGTTCCTTCTGCCCTGATGTTTCGGATACGCAGGATTTGCGTTTTGATCCTGATTTAGTTGGAGTATCCCTGGATGAATTTGATCTGCTGGTCGTCCCGGGGGGCTTTGGAAGTCGTGCCTTGCAGCACAATGAAGAATTTGTCAGTTGGCTGAAAACGGCGGCTCCGGTTCCCTTGAAAGCTTCGGTTTGTACCGGTTCTCTTTTATTGGGAGCCGCCGGGTTTCTTACCGACAAACGGGCAACGACCCATCCCAATGCCCGCAACGAACTTGCCCGTTACTGTGGCGAGGTGAGGGAAGAACGGATCGTCGATGAGGGTGATATCGTCACCGCCGGAGGGGTGACTGCTTCGATTGATCTAGGTCTTCATCTGGTTGAACGATTGGCTGGTAAAGATATTGGTATCGAAATAGCAAAGCAGATGGATTATCCTTACTACTCCTGAATGATCGACCCCACCAGATCCAAATCGTAGAAGTGCTGCGTGAATATGCTTCCGCTTAAAATCGATAAATAAAGCTTAAGCTGGAAAGATAAATATCAGCTTCATATTTTCCATTCGCTGTTCCTGTCGGTTCTCCGGCCAGTATTGATCCGAGAGGATCCCCCAGGTCGTTGTCTTTTTTCCCCCTTTCGTGGTGTTCATAACCGAATGCCGTATTGATCGTCCATGCTCCGCTTGTCCATCCTCCACCAATCGTGAACAGGTGGGCATCGGTGTCGGGAATCAGGGGGTCAAATGTTGACCCCGGGACGGCATCTTTACCATAAAGATATCCGGCGGTCAGGTCGAAGGATTCATTGATCCGGTATTGACCACCAATATTGTAACTCCAGGTTGATTTCCAATCGCGCGGGGTGATGTCCGAGGTCTGATTCATGACCGCAGAGTCCAGATCGATCTTTAATTCATCGGTCGAAGACCAGTCTTCCCAACGTCCCCCAACTTCTATAACCAGATTTTCAATGGGAGTTACCGCGATCCCTACAGTTGCTTGAGCCGGTAGACGAATCGTTGTATCTCCATCAGTATCTGAAAAAACCGGTGCCAGCCTCGGGTCTACATTGTGAAATTTTGCCTGCCCTTCAATATCAATATCGACATGGCTACGGTAAGTCGCACCAATACTGATATATTCCGTTGCTTTATATAAAACACCAAGGTTGAAACCAGCGCCCCACCCATCCCCATCAAATTTTTGATCAATGTCTTCTAGCGGTCCGGTCAGTGGAGGCAAGAATCCAGGATATTGCGCATCAACAAGGATATAAGCTGCTGTCTGATTGATTTTTTTCTTTATCGTGGAATCAAGATAGACAAGACTGAAACCGCCGGCGATTGACAGTTTGTCATTCAAACGGTACGAAACAACCGGGTTAATGTTGAGGGAGGTGATCTCACCTGATGTTCCCAGGTATTTCCCCTCATAATCATCATCCCACTCAGTGGCGAGACCAAAGGGGAAAAACAGCCCGATACCGGTACTGAACTTCTCATTGACTTGATGAGTATAGTAAAGGTTTGAAGGGAAATGCCAATTGTTTTCACTATCTTCAGAACCACCGGAATCGAGATCGATGCTTCGATCTGCGTAGAGCACAGTTGTTCCAAGTTCGATCTGACGGCCGGGTAGATCGTTCAACAATGCCGGGTTAAAGTAGAGTGAGGATGGCCCGACCGGGTGAGCAACGACAGCATTCGCCTGCCCTAAACCGGCAGCTCCCTGGGTGAATACGCCAAATCCTGAGGAAAATGCTGATCCCGCAAATAAACAGAGTAGGGCGGTGATGAGAACGATCTGCTTCATAGTGAACTCCAGTCTGTTGTTTCTCAGTCCTGTTTGGATTGTTGAGATGAAGTTGGTTTTATTCCTCTGGCAATAATCAGCGGGGTATAGGTGAAGCGCAGTGGGTTGTTCATGAATGTTTGAACTTCATGACGAAAAGCTTCAAAATTTCCCCCGTAGGCGGTAAATGGGCAACCTGACTTTTGTGCTGCAACTTCAACTTTGCGCTGCCAGTTATAATTATCTTTTTCCTCAATCTCTCCGTAGATCAGATGGTGCATCTCCACCGTGCAGGCAATCTCCTGAAAGCCAAGGTTATAGAGATAACCGTAGAGGCGTCGACCAGCGTAAGGATCAAAATTAAAATCTTTTTCCAACCGGGACATGATATCCAGCAAAGTTTGTTGTAACCGCTCACTCATGCCACTGTGACCCAGACTGTTGTTGTCCAGATCTGCAAGGCAGGCAATCCCCCCCGGCTTAAGCGATGCAATACTATGGACAATAATCTGCTGTTGCTCTGCTCTGAAATATTCGAGAAAAAAGCGTGTCCACATCGCATCATAGGGTTGATCACTCTGATATGGATTGTGAATATCATGACAGACAAAACTGACATGATCAGACCCATAGCGTTCGCGGGCAATTGCCAACCGTTCCTCAGAAAAATCGAGGCCGGTGACATGTCCACCTGCACCAACCAGCTCTGCTAATGCTTGTGTTGTAATCCCCATTCCGCAACCGACATCCAGCACGCGCATGCCGGGGCCAATCCCGGCCCATGCTGCCTGGCGTTTGACCGCTTCTAAGTCGGTTTTTAATTCAAGCCGTTTCCCTTCGTCCTGATCTTCCATCAGGTAGGTTCGGCCTGATGAATCTTTAACTGGCATAAGAAGTTCCTTCGCGTTCGGCTCTGTCTGAAACCGGGATTATTTGTTGGCGGATAAACTGATTCATCATATTTTGGACTTGCTTGGGAACTTGCTCAAAGCTGACCGCGAAGCCAACAGGGTGATTGGTACTGACTGGAGATTGTTTGTCGTTGATCCAGCAGACTTCAGCAGAAACCTGAACAAATTCCTCATCATCGGGCAGGGCAAAAGAGATAACCAGCTGTTCCGTTTCTGCAACCGGATCGGGACAGGAAATGAAAGCTCCCTTCATCCCGATCTCAATAATGTCACCGGCCAATGTCCGTTTTCCCAGCCGGATAGAAGTCTGCGTGCGAAACCGAACTCGTGGTGATTTGCGGCGAGAAGAGACGGATGGTTCCCTTGGGTCGCTGGAGGAATATGGATTAACCAATGAATAGTTTTGACGTTCCAGGTAGATCATAAAAGCGCTGACAACCTTCGGTTCAAATTGACTGCCGGAGGCTCCTTGCAATAGACCGAGGGCTTTTTCAATCGGCATGGGATCACGGTAATGGCGCTTGGAGGTGATGGCCTCAAAAAAATCGGCAACAGCTATGATTCGAGCGCCAAATGGAATCTCCTCCCCTTTCAGCCCCTCTGGATAACCACAACCATCCCAATGTTCATGATGAGCTCCAGTAATCTGTGGAATTTGTTTTTGCAGCCCATGGAATGGAACTTGCTCAAGAATTTGCTGAGTTCGTACTGGATGGGTATTAATAATATCCCGTTCTCCAGGGGTCAATCGTCCGTTTTTCTTGAGAATCGAGTCGGGGATAGCAATTTTTCCATAGTCGTGAAGTAATCCTGCAATTCTGATCATTTGTATATATTCATCAGATTTCCCCAGCTCTTCGGCTATGCCAGCAGCGTACTCGGTGACCACTTCACTGTGACCTGCAGTGAGATAATCTCTGGCATCGATGGATTGACCAAGGACTTTCACCGTTTTTTCAAAGGAGTGTTGTAATTGTTCAATCAGCCGGACGTTCTGGATGGAAACGCCGATTGCCGGGGCAATACCCTGGAGCAAGTTGATATCGTTTGCGGTTAATGGCCTCTGATTGGTTCGATTCGT
>JAOZQF010000071.1:4231-9373 GCA_029932345.1 Desulfuromusa sp.
CGATTTGTTCTTTGTCAGAGCCAGACCAATCTCTTGCACCAGTTGGATATTTTGTGCACTTGTGTCGATCAGCTCCGTCAGCTGCTCGGTACTGCCCCGCATATTTTCCATTGAGAGGGTCATCTCCCTACGCCGTAGAGTTTCTGTGACCAGGGCTGCTCCCACACACAAGAATGAAACTACAAAAAAACAATGGAGAAAGTTATGGAAAGATAAAAGAGCTAGTGCCAGGGGAGTAGTGAGGACTAAAAAGACCATGAATGCGTTACGAATATTGGCAAAAACTCTGGAGAGTTTCGTCTTCCAGGAGACGATATAGCGGCAGCAACTGCCCCCCTCAAAGATACATTCCGGTTGCTCTATTGTCGGTAGACCAAGGTGGAATCCATCGATAATGGCTTCAAAAAAGCCGATCCGATTTTCGCACTGAAAAGGTTTTTCATGGACTCCTTTATTTGGGGTGACGGTGATTTCGACTTTATTGTGTGCAATGATATTAGTTTCATATTTGCCCGCATGGGTTAAATTTTTAGTTGCCTTACTAAGTATCTGAAATACTGCATTAGGCCCCAGCAGACCAAGCGTATATTGACGCATTGCTCCAATGGCCCCGGGGGAGGCTGCCACTCGACCTGCTTCTCGTGCGATGTTTTCATTGCCAGTTAATTGAACTGCTCGTTCATAAAAACGATCAACTTGTAATTGGGTAAACCAGCAAGCTTCATCAGCGATTTCATGGGGCTCTATATTTGCGTAATCAAGGATATCTCTGATCTTTACCTTCGGGTATTTTTCCCGGAGTAAAGTCAGATAAGCACTGAGTAAGCGTGAGCTATAAAGGGGCTTTTGTTGGTTCATCAGCAATACCTATTCATCCAATCCATGTAGGATTCACTGCCCAGGGAGATATCCAGGCACCATAGCGTATATTCTTTATCGACGTGAAAATTACAGTTGGTTAAAAAACTATTCGGGAAAACCATCACCGGATCTGACATTTTATTCCGCTGTGAAGCGAATTCATGAACAGCAAAGGAGACCATGTCAAAATAATCGGGCGACGGGTCGATCAGGTAGACCGTGATTGCATTTGTTATTTCCGATAAGTTCAAACCAATATCTGAAGATTGAACATCGATCAGTGCCTTTGGATTGCCCTGGCAGCGTAAGACATGTAACTCACGCTTTCTGGTCAGGCCACAGGCTTGATATGTTTCGGTCAGAGTCTGGTTGCCAAACTCTTCCGCAGTCATATCGAGGACTTCCGGGAGTAAACCACCAGAGATACTCTGATAATAACCATGGAATTCAGTCAGGTCAGAAATTGCTGCAGGTTCGAGGATCCAGTTATCCGCTAATCCAGTCTGGGTTCCGATAAATCTTCTCGCTTCGCTGACATAAGAAAGGCAGTCCAGAGAAGATATTTTCGGATTCATGGTTTCTTGAACATAGGTCCCGAAATAATGTTGCGGAAATTTGTTGGCTGCACGGTAATAACCAATGATATATTTGATATTTGTTGGATTCAGTTGGTAGCTGTCATTCATATACTCTGAAATTGAACGGACAACTTGTAGCCCGGCTCGCTGACTTCTCAGTGCGGCATGATGCTGGTTCATCCACGTCTGACGGTAAACTCTCAGAGATGAGAAGTGTCCAAAAATCTGTCCCTGATACTGATAAACAAAATGACGACTTATCTCGACCCCCTTCTCATACAGGGTCATAAAAGAATGCATCATTTCTTCATGATTATTGGCGATCTCGGCATATTTTTTGGGGTAGAGAAAGCCGGTTTCAAAAAAGAAATCAAACAGGTCTTCGGGATCTATCTGATTGCTGATGTAGGTGTTGGAATTCTGTGCCTGCTGAATAAAATCAATCAACTGTAGATGATTTTGAATGCTGATATCTAAAATTGCACAGCCGACCCGTACTGTTCCCGGATCTTCTTCATCAAAATTGCAATATACGACCTGTGCCATGCAGGGGATGAGGAGATTGCTGGTAAACGAAATCTGTGCATTTTTGATCAGCAAGCCGGGGATTAATGAGGCTCTGGTTGCATTTTCATTTATGGAGAATCCCAGACTGCCCAGATCGAAAATTTTTAATCTGACTTTTTTCCCAGTGATCGGATGATTAAATATCAGGTCTGGAGATGGAACCAGTTTCTGCCGTCGCGAGCGGTACTTTCTTGGAGCATAGCGGGGCTTTGCTTCCAGGTTGGGGGTTAAAAGATATTGCCCATGCCCACGGGGAGAAATGGTTACTTGGCCGGTGTAAACAGGATCATTCTCACCCTGGATTGTCAGTCTGGCCGGGTAGTTATTATTCAGCCAGTTAAATGAGCGATCCTCTCCGGCGTCGAGATTAACCAGAATTCCATTGACCGA
Source organism: Desulfuromusa sp. (assembly GCA_029932345.1). Classification (GTDB taxonomy): domain Bacteria; phylum Desulfobacterota; class Desulfuromonadia; order Desulfuromonadales; family Geopsychrobacteraceae; genus Desulfuromusa. The sequence goes on from JAOZQF010000071.1 coordinate 6,628, forward strand.
GTAATCCAATAATTTACCTGTGAAAACGATCGCATTCTGGGTGAGTGTTACCGGAATTTCTTTTCCAACACAGGTGAAGCGAATCTGTTTTCTGAAACCAGATTCTTGCGCTGTTTTGGGAACAGTGAAGCTTATTGTTTGATCTCCAATTCGATAGATTTCAGGTAGGAACTCGTAGGAGGTCTGACTGGTATTCAGAATAATCCTGATCAACGTAAACGAAGAGAGGGAGGCCGGGGCAGACTCATCCTTAATCCAGGTGGCGGTGATACTTTCATCCACAACTGGCTCCGGGTTGGCCTTCAGGTAGACGCAATAATCATAATTTTTATGCTGCATACAGATTATCAAAGGAGATCCTTGATAATGGAGCGCATTGATTTGATTCAGCAGTTGTTTCTGCCGAATCGATCGGATATGACCAACTGTTTTTTCCTCTGCTACCGCCACACTTTTCCCCATTAGATCATTTCAAGATGACATATAAGTATAGTTAATTTTAACCTACATTATACTTATTCTAATGTCATCTAAAAAAACATTAGATTTAGGTGCATTACATGACCTAAAAGGTTGTATTTTGTGACTTATAGCTTGCTGCAGGTGAGTTTTTGAAAATAGCCTATGGCTGGAGGACGTCGCTGGTTCATGCAGTGTTTTAGCGCTGTAAAAATTAATCTTAAGGGATGTGATATATAAGTTTTGCTTATGTGGCTTTGACCACCATCAGGGTGATATCATCATCTCTGGAGTGCTCACCTCTGAAACGATCCAGTTCGGAAATGAGTTGTCTGGCAATATCATCAGCACTTTCGTTGGCCTGCTGAAGCAGAAGTTCAATGACCCTTTGGTCGCCAAACATCTCTCCCTCCATATTGCGGGTCTCCCAGATTCCGTCGGTTCCGATCAGTAAGATTTCTCCACTTGCAAAGTTTATCAATGAAGCTGTGTCATAGGGGGTATCTTCAATGATTCCAAGGGGAATTCCCGAGCTGTGAAGTTCGTGAACCTGCCCGTCGGCCCGATAGAAAAATATCGGAGCCTGTCCGGCAGATATCCAGGATAAAGACCGTTCTTCCGGATTGAGGACACCGTAGAACATGGTCATAAAGTCGGCATTGGCAGTCCCCCGGCAGAGTTGATTGTTGAGTTCACTTGCGAGCATATCCACATTTGATTGATGTCGGTCAACCAGAGAGTGGAGGGCTCCGCGAGCGGTTGCCATGACCAGTGCAGAGCCGATACCGTGTCCGGAGACATCCCCCACTGCCAGCCCGTACTGCTGCACTCCAGAGATTTTCAGTGGGATAAAGTCGAAGTAGTCACCGCCGGTTTCGTCACAGTAGAGACTGTGAGCCGCCAGATCGAAATGAGGACAAGTGGGTGTCGATTCAGGGAGAAGTTGTTGTTGGATCTCTTTTGCCAGCGCCAGGGACTGTTTCATTTGTTCCCGCTCTTTTAATCGTTCTCCCATCCCATTAAAAATATTGCCGAGGTTTTCCAATTCGTCTTTGGTACGAATGTCGACCCGGGCGGAAAAGTTCCCTTCGGAAAGTTGGTTTGCAGCAGTTGCCAGTTGCATAATCGGGACGGTGACTTTACGTGAGCGGATGAGTGACAGGAGAATGACGGCGATAACAACAATGACGGTTAGTCCGGCGCTGAGTTTAAGGCTGAAGGAAACTTGCTGATTAACATATTTTTCAGCACTGACCGCCTGGGCGATAATTTCCTGATACGGGACAATAACCAGGGGAAATGGTTCTTCTCCATTTCGTGAGCCATAGCTAAAGAGAACTTCTTCCCCCTGATAGGTGATTCGTCTGACTGCTGACGTCCCGTCCAGAATATCTTGTTGAAATGTCTGCAGTTGCGGGTCGGCTAAATTGAGATACTCATGTTGAACCGGTGTTTGCCAGTCCCGGGAGAGATTCTCACTCTGGTTGCGGAGCAAAATTTCCAGTTTTCGGGTTGGGTCGGCGGCATCCTGGTGATAAATAAGAACCATCCGCTGTGCGTTGTTGGTCCATTCTGGTGGGATGTTCCAATCAGCAAAGAATTGCCGATAGTCAATGTCCAGCGCAGTGACTCCAGCCAGCTTTCCGTCACTGAAATAAACCGGTTTTGCCAGAGTTAAAATCAGCGAGCCAGTGGTCAGATCAGTTAACAGTTGACGGATTGGTTTCTCTTGAGCGACAGCATCCTGGTACCATTGGCGCTGTCTGGGATCGTAGGAGTCCGGGTAGCCCCCTTTGCCGGGAAAGCTGGAATGAATTCCCGATTCCAGCGCCGTGTATTGCCAGAGAAACAGGTCTGGTTGGATATCATGCAAGGTTTTATAGACTTCAGGCATGCTGCTGATCTGATTAAGTTGGTCAATAACTTCGGCCGGTTTTTTCCCCTGGGCAAGAAAGATAACTTGTTGGGAATAAGAGACCGGGATCGGCAGCAAATCTCCATCTTTACTTTTACGCTGCCGTTTTTGGGTCATGACCAGGTCGTCGGGACGAGTCTGTAGCGAGTCATAGTCGGCAGAAAAAAAGATTGGTTCGGGATGTTTGGGTGGGGGAGTCGAAATTCTCTTTTCTACGGCTTGTGCCTGAATCTGTAACGTGAGCAATGCCATGGCTCGGTCCCGCTTAAGGATCCGGCCAAAGTCATCAACCAGAGAGTGAAGCAGTGTTTCAGCATTTTTATTCAACAGGAGATGGGTATCATTTGCGAGCTTGTTGCCGAGGTGGAGTGT
>JAOZQF010000072.1 GCA_029932345.1 Desulfuromusa sp.
CCCCTTTTTTCTTTTTATCCGCTGATCAAATATCTGGATGAAGGAATCAGTGTCAGGTAGGACTGTTTAAAAAGCTGATACAGCGCTGGAAAACATCGTCCCGCTGTGGATTTTCAGACGTTGTCAGAACGTGGGGAACCTCGTCGCCATAACTGTGAAATTTTTTGTTGGAACTGCCAAGTTGATGAAAAATCGCCGCCGCCGTTCCAGGTGCTATCGTTGCATCACCGGTTGAAGTTAAAATCAGACTGGGTGTCGTAATTTCTCCCAAATGTCCACGCAGTTGCTTGCGTAGCCGATTGATTTGAGCAATCCCTTTCAGGGGGCGACGCTGATAGTAAAAGGGGGACTCTGTCTCTGGAATGGTTTTGTCTTGATAGGGAACCAGATAGCTTAACAGCCCCGCAAACGGAGCCAGGATATGTTTCAAGCGTAAAAAGGGGGAGAGAAGTATTAATTTATCCGGTTGCTGTTCAAGTGCCAGGGTTAAAGCCAGCAGGGCTCCGGTACTTGATCCGGCAACACTGACTTTAAAACCCATCTCCAGCAAAGAGTGATATCCGTGGTGAACGTTTGTCTGCCACTCTTCTGCTTTGCGGGTCCTCAAATCTTGCGGACTGGTCCCATGACCGGGGAGGCGGGTTCCATAAACGGTAAAGTCGTTTTCTTGCAGAAACTTCCCGAGAGAGAGCATCTCTTTGGGGGCCGCACTAAAACCGTGAATCAGCAGGATAGCCCGTCCGTTCGGCTTGTGGGAGGGGAGGAAAAAAGGGAAACATTCAGGATGTGAAACGCCCTCATCGTGAGCCAGCTTTGTTTCTTGCTCAAACCATTGCACCGGTTCCGAATCTCCGTTTTAAATAGAAAAGGCTCCTCAATGAGGAGCCTCTCTGTGTTGAGAACAGTAGCAGCTATTTCGGATAGCCAAGGCGGGTTGAAAGTTCTGCTGATGCCTTGAGAACCAGAGGGACCAACTCACTTTCGGTTCGCGCATTGCTGATCCGCATGGTTGGGCCAGAAATACTGATAGCACCAACAATCCGCCGGGTGTAATCCCGAATTGGTGCTGCAATGCAACGAACTCCCAGATCCAATTCTTCATCATCAAAGGCATAGCCCTGCTCGCGAACTTTAGCCATTTCTGCGTTGATTGCTTCCGCAGAGGTGATGGTCGTTGGTGTGTGTGGAACGAGCTTTACCGCACCTAGTAATGTTTCCAGTTCCTCTTCTGTCATGTGAGCCATGTGAACCTTGCCAGAGGCGGTACAGTAAGCGGGTAATCTTGAGCCAACCCGGGAGACGACACGGACCGTAAGGTTGGTTTCAACCACATCCAGATAAACAATGTAATTTTCTTTGTAGATAGCAACATAAGCGGTTTCGTTACTCTCTTCGACAATTTGCTCAAGGATCGGTTTTGCTTGACGCAACAGCCCCATCTGCTTGATAAAAGTTTGACCCAGCTCTAAAGCTTTAAGACCCAGTCGATAATTTTCTGTCGCCTTGTTCTGCTCAATATAGCCTCGTGATTCGAGGGTGGCGAGGAGACGGAAAACATTATTTTTATGGAGTTTCAACCGTTTGCTTAGTTCGGTGACTCCCAGTTCATCGACATCTCCATGAAATTGCTCAAGAAGGTCAAGGGCGTGAGAAACTGCTTGAATGATATATTCTGATTTATCTTTTTTAACCATGAGTTTTATACCCTTCTTATCTATTCTTTATAGAACTAAAAAACTAAAACTTAAGTTGTTTATATCATCTTTTCGGGCTGGTTCTGTCAGGTAATATTGATTGCTGACAACCAAAGTTGATTCCCTATTCATTAATTGTAGAATGCCGTTCTATTGTTGTCAAATGAAACCGGATAATTTATTATTTTTTAATCAATTCTCGCAGGACGCTGGTTGCGTAACTCCCTTTGGGTAGACTGAAACTGAAGGTTATAAAATGTTCTCCAGAGTTGATAATTTCGGAGCTATTAAGGGGGACTCTCAGGGGACGGCGTTCTCCAGACATGGTCAGACCCTCGCCAAGCTTCCAGTTGTCAGGATTTAATCCTGCTTCTTCCAGTAACTTTAACTCCGTTTCTCCGGGAATTCCTGCAGCAAGCATGACTTTGCTGCCGAATAGAGGTGCCGATGGACTAATTTCAAAATTGTCGGCCCGGGGTTGCTCAGTTGCGGCATGTTCCACTCTGAAGCACGCACTGTTGACGTGTTTGACCGCAATATCTCCATCGATCAGCCGATCAAGATCCGGGAGTCTTTGCCGCAGTAATTGATCAAAAAATTGTGATTGTGTCGCTGAAAGAAAGAGTCTTAACAGCTTTTTCGGGAGAGAATAAACAGCTGTCCGGTGGGATTTTCCCTTGAGCAATATCTGCAGCAAGCGGCGTTCATCGTCCATTCCTCCAGGGAGTTTGTCGAGAGCCGCCTGAATATGACCTTGCCGGTATTGTTCCGCAGCTTCTTTCCAGTCGAGATTACGGATTAACTGTGGATTGCCAAGAAACTCCCGGCAGAATTCGGGAAATTTTTTCTGCAGAAGAAGTTGTCCCAGTTGGGCTGAATTTCCCAGAATCCCATAACGCTGTTCACCAAACAGATTAGGAACACCGCGCTTTTGTAATTGTTCCAGGATCTGTTTGGCACGTGGCAGTGGTTCAGAATCGGTCTCCCGGACGGTTATGGTAAAATGATTTCCAGCAAGGTGACCGAGGCGCAGTTTATTATCGTGACGGTTGATCTGAAGTATTTTAGCATTATTCAGGTTTAGTTTTCCAATTTGATCAAGTTGACTGAAGGGAACTGATATCATTTGTCTGGTCAGGGCTCTGGCATCTTTCAGCCCGGCATAACCAAGATCACGCTCTTTAATTTTTAACCCTTTAGCCAGTTGGCTGAGTAGATTACGAGTCGTAATCCCAGATTTTTCAATCCACAGATAGATATGTTCCCCTTCACCAGAGCAGGGGTAGAGGGGGATCTCGTTGACCTGAAAATCCTCAGTTGTCTGCTTGTAGATACCACCGATACCGGGAGAATCTTCGGTTAACCAGTTCAACTTTCCCCCTTGCCCCAGCGCAGTCTGAAGCCCTTATTCACTTTCGGTGGATCGATATTAAGATCAGGTTTTTTCTTATAGCGGCAGAGAAAGATTGGCTGTCCCAGGTCGAGAAACCGCTGCATATATTTTGAAATTGGATAATTCCCCAGCTCATGGGTGTAGGGGGTTGTCGCCAGGTTATTCAACCGCTCCTCACGGTTGAGCAGCTCAGCTGCTGATTCACCGTAATCGGTAAAATCGGTAGAGAAGTTCAGCTCACCATGATCCTGTAAACAGTAGAGAGATAGATCAACAAAATTCTGATTAAGGAGTCTTCTCTTGCGCTGCCGTTTTTTTGGCCAGGGGTCGGGGCAGTTGATATAGATTGCCTGTAGACTCTTTTCTCCCAGATAGTGGTGCATCAGGTAGCGTGCTTCAATGCGCATCATTAAAATGTTACTTAACCCTGAAGATTCGATCCGGCTACAGGTCTGGCGGCAACCCTGATTGAAAATATCGACAGCAATAAAATTTTGTTCCGGGTGACGTTGTGCGATCTGAACAATAAAATCACCAATACCACAACCGATTTCAAGTGCCAGAGGGTTGCTGTTGCCAAAGAGAGAAGCAAAACTTCCAGCTTTTTTCAATTGTGCTTCGGGAACAAATATTGGAGAGGTAATCAGGGTCATTCGTTGCGACATATTGATTTTCTTCTTCGGGAGATTAATGGAGGTTATAGAGATATTCACTGATACGTTGCCGCTCATTGTCCGACAATGAACGATAGCTCGGCATAAAACTTTCTGTCCGGGTCTCGGTCTCATCTGATAAAAATGCTTCAATTTGTGCTGCTGTCAATCGATTCCCCACTGTGGTGAGATCGGTTGCCAGAAAGCTCCCTTTCCCACGGATTTGATGACAACCCTTACATCCCAGTACATTAATGAGGTCCATAACTGGATCGGCAGGGTTAGAACTCTCCGCCGATATCGATGCAAAGGGGACAATCCCGCAGAGCAGCAGGGTCAAAAATATTGACGTCAAAACTTTCATTTAAGGGCTCATTCTGTGGAAAATATTTTATTCGTACCGGCTCTTCTTAAGCTACAAAAAAGTTCGGAAGAACCGATGATCAATTTACCCTGTAGTTGCCACTTATTGCAACTTGCTATTCTCCCTCTGAATCGGTTGGTAAAATAGTTGCAATCAGATGAAGCGGGGGCTAATCTGAACATAAATCTAGCAGCCTGCTAAATAATAAGGGTAAAAAGTCTATGCAGATACCGATTTCAAATCGTGCCAGATCAGTTGAACCTTTCCTGGCGATGGAGTTGATGGAACGAGCCAAAGAGTTGGAGGCTGAAGGGCGGGATATTATTTATCTCTGTCTGGGAGAGCCTGATTTCAATACCCCTCCCGCTATTCTTGCGGCAACCAGTCAGGCATTGGCCGAAGGGGCGACCTCCTATACTCATTCACTCGGGTTGCTGGAACTGCGTCAGGAAATCTGCGGCCATTATCGTGACTATTATGGTGTCGAGATTGTTCCGGAACAGGTGATTGTCTCTTCCGGAACCAGTCCGTTGATGCTGCTCCTTTTTTCGACAATTCTGGAAGAGGGCGATGAATTGATTCTGACAGATCCCGGTTATGCGTGCTATCCGGGGTTTGTCAAGTTCTCAGGAGGGACACCGGTTCTATTAAAGGCGGCTGCAGAAAATGGTTTTCAGCCACGCCCCGATCAGGTTAAGGGATTAATAACTGAGAAAACTCGGGGCTTGTTGATCAATTCTCCCTCCAACCCGGCCGGTTCAATCTTGTCTGGTCGCGATATGCAGGCTCTGGCTGAATTGCCAATCCCGATTATCTCTGATGAGATTTACCATGGTTTAACTTATCAGGGGGATGAACACAGTATTCTGGAGTTCACTCATGATGCGTTTGTCCTGGGTGGTTTTTCCAAAGCCTATGCGATGACCGGTTGGCGGTTGGGGTATCTGATTGCTCCCCTTTCCTGTATGCGGACTCTGCAAACCCTGCATCAGAATTTTTTGATCTGTGCTAACCATTTTGTCCAGCGTGGTGGTATCGCCGCATTACAACAGTGTCAGGATGATGTTGCAGAGATGCGGACTATTTATGATAAACGGCGCAAGGAGATGATTTCACGTTTGCGCAAGCTTGGTTTCGGGGTCCACTTTGAGCCCAAGGGGGCATTTTATGTCCTTGCCGATGCAAGTCATATTGATAGCAACTCACAGAGACTGGCTCTCGATATTCTTGAGAAAACCGGAGTGGCAGTAACTCCCGGGGTTGATTTCGGGGCAGGTGCTGAGGGTTTTTTACGCTTTTCCTATACTCGACCATTCGATGAAATTGTTACCGCACTGGAACGGATTGAGGTTTATCTGCGGTAGCGTTGATCATAAATAAATCTATCCAACTCAGGTCGTTTTTGTTTAAGGAGTTTTTATGCTTATTGTAATGCACCATCATGCTACCAAAGAACAAGTTGATCATATTATCGCTGCAGTTGAGGCAATGGGGCTGACAGCGGAGCCGATCCCCGGGAGTTTAAGAACCGCTATCGGAGTTCTTGGCAATCAGGGCTATGTGGATGATTCAACTATTCGCAACTTGCCCGGGGTGCGTGAAACCATCCATGTCAGCAAACCTTATAAAATGGCATCGCGTGATTTCCACCCGGTCCCTTCGGTAATTGATGTTGCCGGAGTCAAGTTTGGCGATGGGCAGAAGCCGGTGATTATTGCCGGACCCTGCTCGATAGAAACTGAAGAGCAAATGCTGGCTGCCGCCAAAGAGGTGAAAGCGGGTGGTGGTCAAATGTTGCGTGGTGGAGCTTTCAAACCACGGACTGGACCACACTCGTTTCAGGGACTTGGTATTGAAGGTTTGAAATATCTGCAACGGGCCGGTAAAGAGTCTGGCTTACCGGTGGTGACTGAAGTGATGCGGATCGAACAGTTGGATGCAGTTTGCCAGTATGCCGATATGTTGCAAATTGGTGCCCGCAATATGCAGAACTTTGATCTGCTCAAAGAGGTTGGTCGACTCAACCATCCGGTTCTGCTCAAGCGGGGGATGAGTGCGACAATTGAAGAATTTCTGGCAGCTGCCGAGTACATTTTATCCGAGGGAAATCAAAATGTTGTCCTCTGCGAGCGGGGTATTCGTACCTTTGAAACGGCAACCCGCAATACGCTTGACCTATCTGTTGTGCCGCTGGTTCGAGAGCTGAGTCACCTGCCGATTGTTGTTGATCCCAGCCATGCAACCGGTAAACGGATGCTGGTTCCGGTGATGAGCAAAGCTGCTCTGGTTGCTGGGGCTCACGGGGTGATGATGGAGGTTCACCCCAATCCGGCTAAAGCCCTTTGTGATGGGGCTCAAAGTTTGTCGGGAGCTGATTTTGCCGAATTGATGAAAGAGATCAATCGCTTATTGGAATTTCTTGGTTATTAGCGAATCCGCCGCCAGAGAGTCACCTGGGAAATATTGTGATGGAAAGTTCGGGCTGTTTCGCGGATTACAAATTCTACCTCTTGCGGTTCACCAATCATGGTGAAATGCTTGGAGAGCTTTTTGCCCAGTTCTTCCAGGGAGGTGACGGGAGAGCCGGCACGAAAGTAACCACCAAGCCACTGTTTTTTAGGGGTGTAGTGTTCCAGCCAGTTGTAAGGTGAGGCGATTACCAGCAGGCCACCAAGCACCAGTCTTTGGTAGATACTGGCAAGAAACTTTCGAGGTTCAGGGCAGCGGTCAATCAGGTTTGCGGCCAAAACCAGATCGTAGTCGCAGAAACTTGTTTCGAGGTAGCGGGCGTTTCCCTGAGAAAAGGTGACTTTAGACGCGGTTTCTGCCAGGTTGTGATTGGCGAGGTGAACCTCGTGATCGGAAATAATATCCCCCTCTTCGGGAAGCTGATAACAAAATTTGCCCCGCTTTTGGATCCGTTGGGCGATATCGATAAAGCGAGAAGAGAAGTCTATGCCGGAGACTTGGTCGAAGTGAGTTGCCAACTCAAAGGAAGTTCGTCCCACAGCACAACCGAGATCGAGGGCTTTACGCTGGGGTTTCCCTTCCAATACTGTAGCACAGAGCTGTACTATCTCTCTGGAAAAGTTGCTGACTCCGAACTTGTCCGGACCGTAGTGGGCGTCGCAGTATTGGGAAACGGCGGCTTCCGAGTGGTAGTGGGCGTACAATGCGACCAGCGAGTTTTTATTGGAGTGTCTGGGGGACTTCATTTTTTCAACCCTCCTAAGTCAGGTGCACCAAGAGACACCCATACTTCCATTGCTCGACTCAGATTACCATAACTTTTAGTCCAATCCGAGGATCGAACCATCTTCCCCTAATTGCCACCGCTCAGCACTCGGACGCTTTGGCAACCCCGGCATGCGCAGAATATCCCCGGTAAGAACCACCAGAAAACCGGCTCCGGAATTGATCTGGATACCACGCACGGTGATGTTGAAATCGCGAGGTCGGCCGAGTAGATTTGGATCGTCAGACAACGAACCGGGAGCCTTGGCGATACAGACCGGCAGTCGATCAAAACCAAGTTGTTGTACCTGACGTAAATCTTTAGCCGCCTGTTTGGTAAAGGAGACATCATCCGCGCCGTACATCTCCTTGCTGATGATCCGTATTTTTTCCTCGACTGGTAGATCAAGAGGGTAGAGAGGAGAGTAGGGTTGGCTCTGGGTGGCGACTTTCATCACTTGCTCGGCCAGTTCGATCGCCCCTTCGCCTCCGGTGGTATAGTGATCGCAGAGGGCAAAGGGGGTGTTCAGCTCCTGGCAGCGGGCTTTGATCAACGCCAGTTCCGCCGTATTGTCACCGGTGAAACGGTTGAGAGCGACCACTGGTTGCTGGTTAAATTTGCGTACATTCTCAATATGCTTGTCGAGATTAGCCAGACCTTTACGTAGCGCTGATAAATCTTTTTCGCCCAGCTTTTCCTTCATCTGTCCACCGTGGAATTTCAGTGCTCTAGTCGTGGTTACCAACACGACTGCCTGCGGATCCAGACTGCCGAGTCGACACTTGATATCGAAGAATTTTTCCGCTCCCAGGTCAAAACCAAAACCGGCTTCAGTAATAGTCCAGTCGGCATGATGCTGAGCCATTTTGGTGGCCAAAAGACTATTGCAGCCGTGGGCGATATTGGCAAACGGGCCACCGTGAACCAATGTTGGCACCCCCTCCAGGCTCTGCACCAAGTTGGGATGGATGGCATCGCGCAGCAGGGCGAGCATGGCATTGGTGACCTGCAGTTGTTTGGCAAAGATCGGGTCACCGCTGAAAGTAAAGGCGACCAGAGTGTTTTCGAGGCGTCGACGAAAATCATCCAGACCGGATGCCAGACAGAGCATCGCCATCACTTCGGAAGCGGCGGTGATATCAAATCCACCTTCCCGTGGGATGCCCTGCAATCTTCCACCCAAACCCAGTACAATATGCCGCAGACTGCGGTCGTTCATATCCATTACCCGGCGCCAGACGACCCGGCGTGGATCAATGTTCAATTTATTGCCGTGATAGATATGGTTATCAATGACCGCCGAAAGAAGGTTATTGGCGCTGGTGATGGCGTGAAAGTCACCGGTGAAGTGGAGGTTGATCCGGTCAGCCGGGAGAATCTGGCTGTAACCACCACCAGTGGCACCCCCCTTCATCCCCAGACAGGGACCCAGGGATGGTTCACGCAGTGCCAGACAGACTGATTTTCCCAGTTTGGCAAAGGCTTGTCCCAGACCGATCGTGGTGGTGGTTTTGCCCTCACCGGCAGCGGTCGGGGTGGTTGCCGAAATCAAAATTAAGTGACCCTGTTTAGTGCTTGGACGCTGCAAGGCTTTGATGTGAACCTTGGCCATTTCACGGCCGTAAGGGAGCAAAAAATCTTTATCGATCCCAAGCTGATCGGCAATCTGGCCGATTGGTCTGGGTTGAACCTGTTGGGCAATTGCGCTGTCGCTGAGCATGTCTAACTCCTTTTCAGTAAGGAGGTTGGTATCTTTGGTGAATCTGCAGGCTGCTGGTTGATTATATCAAATT
>JAOZQF010000073.1 GCA_029932345.1 Desulfuromusa sp.
TGGACCTTGGCGACCCGATGGTGCAGAGTTTTGGTGACAATCAAAATGAATTTTTAATTCGCGTTGAACAAGCCTCTGGTAAACTAAAGGGACTTTCGGTTCAAATCCAGAATGCACTCGAACAAAGTTATGAAAAGGGTGATGTCGATATTCGTCGAGTGGAAATGGTTGGACCACAGGTGGGTAAAGATCTGCGCAACAAGGGGTTGAAAGCACTCTTTTATGCCATGTTGGGACTCCTGGCTTATATTTCCTGGCGGTTTGAATTTCGTTTTGCTGTCGGTGCAATCATTGCTCTTGTTCACGATGTTATAATTACCTTAGGGGTATTCAGTTTGTCCGGACGAGAGATTGATCTGCCGATCATTGCTGCGTTTCTGGCAATCATCGGTTATTCGTTGAACGATACGATTATTGTTTACGACCGGATTCGTGAAAATTCTGGAAAATATCATAAAGAAAGTTTTTCCTATATTGTCAACCGCAGTATCAATGAAACCCTGTCCCGTACGTTGCTGACTTCCGGAACAACTTTGCTGGTTGTTCTTGCTCTGTTTGTTCTTGGTGGAGGGGTGATTCATAACTTTGCTTTTGCAATGCTGATCGGGGTACTGGTCGGTACCTATTCATCAATTTTTGTTGCCAGTCCGGTGCTGATTTTCTGGCAGGAAAAGATGGACGCACGTTCAAAGCCAGTTAAAGGTAAGTAGCTGAATGAAGAAAGAGACGATCCTGTTTGTGTTTCTCGCTCTGACCGCAGGTATCTTGATCGGGGTGATTGTTACCAATTCGAAAAAGGATCAAGCTTCCTCGGTACCGGCTGCGATTCCGGCACCGGCACCGGTCATCAATCAGCAACAGCAGACTATCGTACTGGAAGAAATTGTTGCCAGAGAACCGGGAAATCGCAACGCCTGGGTTCAGATTGGGCATAGTTACTTTGATTCGGATCAACCGATGAAAGCAATTCATGCTTATGCCAAGGCTCTTGAACTCAATGGTAATGATCCCAATATTCTGACGGATCAGGGGGTGATGTATCGCCGGGTAGGTTGGTTTGACAAGGCGATCAGTAACTTTGAAAAGGCACAGAGCATTGACAAAAACCATCAGCAGAGTCTTTATAACATGGGCATTGTTTACCGTTATGACCTTCAAGATTTTGCTAAAGCAAGGATGGTTTGGGAACAATTTATCGCTATCGACCCCGGTAGTCCCGGAGCGAGGCAGGTTCAATCGGAATTGGATTTTTTAAAATCTCATCCAGAGGTTTCAAAAACAACGCAATAATAAATATCAGGCCGGGCTTTTGTCCCGGCCTGTTTTAGTTGAAATACCTCTCTTCAGATCATCATAACTTTTCTGACAAGGTCGTGTGTCATGCAACCGGCAAAATTGCGCAAGTGGAAGTTACGCAAAAAACAACCAGCAGCCGCTTTGGTGGATCAGTTAGCTCGGGATCTCGATGTCCAAAAGTTGACCGCTCAAGCTTTACTGTTGCGGGGAGTGATGACAGCGGAGCAGGGGGGTGAATTTCTCCGGGCAAAATTATCAACGTTACCTGATCCTGACCTGTTACCTGATATGGCGATTGCTTGTACTCGCCTTGGCCAGGCGTTAGAACAGGGAGAAAAAATTGCAATTCATGGTGACTACGATGTTGATGGTATCACCGGTTGCACTTTGCTGGTTGAAACACTACGCGCACTGGGGGGCAATGTTGAATACCACATCCCCCTCCGTTTGAAGGATGGCTATGGTCTTTCCGCCGATGCTCTTTGCCAGGCAAAAGAGGATGGTTGTGCGCTGATTGTTTCGGTTGATTGTGGTGTTTCTGCTCTGGCAGAAGCTGAATTAGCCGCTGAATTGGGGCTGGAACTGATTATTACCGACCACCATCAACCTCCCGATGAACTTCCAATCTGCCTTGCCTTGGTTAATCCCCATCTGCCGAAAAACAAGTTTCCCTGGAAGGAGTTATCCGGAGTCGGAGTTGCCTTTTTTCTGCTGATTGGGTTGCGGCGACAGCTGCGTGAGAATAACTATTTTGTCGATAGGGAAGAACCCGACCTTCGTCAAGGTCTTGATCTGGTTGCTCTGGGAACTATCGCCGATATTGTCCCCTTAGGTGGAGTTAACCGGATCCTGGTGCGCAGCGGGTTGCAGTTGTTGGAGTCGGGAGTACGTCCGGGGATTACTGCACTGAAGCGGGTTGCCGATGTTAAGAAGGTCAGCAGCGGGGTGGTTGGCTTTCGTCTGGCGCCACGACTCAATGCGGCGGGACGATTAGAGGATGCAGCCCTTGGAGTGAAATTATTGCTCGGTGAAGAGTTGCAGGATATTGACCCACTGGCAGAGCTGCTGGATGGTTTTAATCGGCAGCGGCAGAAAATTGAGCAGAAAACCTTAGCCGAAGCGATTGCGCTGGTTGAGGAGCAGAACCGACCGGAACGTTATAGTATTGTTCTGGCCAGTGAAAACTGGCACTCGGGAGTGATCGGCATAGTCGCCAGTCGTCTGGTTGAGCGTTATCACCGTCCAACTGTTTTGATCGCTCTCGAAGGTGGGCAGGGGAAAGGTTCCGCACGTTCGATCAGCGGTTTTAATCTCTATCAGGCACTGAAAGAGAGTGCTGCACCTTTGGCCGGTTTCGGTGGTCATGCAATGGCTGCCGGCCTCTCGATTACGGAAGAAAATCTCGAATCTTTTATGATTGCGTTTGAACAAGTCGCTGCGAGTCGTCTTACTACTGATGATCTGGTGCCGGTTGCATACCATGATGGGGAGGTTTCATTGTCCAGCTTCAGCTTGCCATTATTGAGAGAGCTGGAAACCCTCAATCCTTATGGGGCAGGGAATCCTCAGCCCGCTTTTGTCAGTCGTAACTGCCGGGTTTATTCCCCTAGAATTCTCGGTGAAAAACATCTAAAGTTTGACGTGGATCAGGATGGCTGCCGGGTTGGTTGTATCGCTTTTGGCCAGGCTGAACAATTTGACCAGTTGAATGGAGAGATTGATCTATTGTATCGCCCGGGAATTAATCAATGGCGTGGACAGGAATCGGTTCAATTGCAAGTTGTCGATATTCGCACTTCAGATAATGAGTCAGCATGACTGATCAATTTAAAATAAAGCTGAAAGAGTTGGCGGGTAAAGAGATCGGCAGGGTCACTTTTGATGAGCCGCTTTCCTCTCACAATAGCTGGAAAATTGGTGGTCTGGCTGATCTGTTTGTTGAGCCTGATAATTCCAGTCAGATAGCTGAAGTTTTACGTTTTGTCCTGGCGAATGAAATTCCACTGGTTGTTATTGGACAAGGGACAAATTTACTTTTTGATGATGCTGGAGTCCGCGGTGTTGTGTTGAAAATTGGTGAGCGGATGGCATTGGTGCAAATTTCAGCAAATACGATTATCGCCGGGGGAGGCACTTGGGTTCCGCAACTGTCACGGATATCAATGCAGGCGGGTTTAAGCGGGTTGGAACATTGTATCGGGATTCCCGGAACCATTGGTGGCTTGGTGATGATGAATGGTGGCAGTCAGCGTAAAGGGATTGGTGAGAGTGTCGTCAATGTCACTATTGTCGACAGGAGAGGTCAACTGCAACAGTTGACCCAAGCTGAATGTGATTTTTCCTACCGGCGTAGTGCACTGCAGGGAATTGGTTGTGTCATCGTCAGTGTCGAATTGAATTGTCCAGCAGGGGATGTAAAAAAAATCCGTCAAGAAATGCTGGCGGACCTTCAAGTAAGACGTGAGAAGTTTCCACGTAAGCAGCCGAATTGTGGGTCTGTTTTTCTCAGCACTTCAGAAATGCATAGCACTGTTGGCCCACCGGGAAAAATTATAGAGGATGTGGGATTAAAGGGTCTGCGGGTTGGACAGGCAGAAATTTCACAGCAACACGCCAACTTTATTGTTAATTTGGGCGGTGCAAGTTCGACAGATGTCCTGGGATTGATTGCCCGTATCCGTCAGATTGTACAAGATAAAATCGGTTTTGACCTGTGTTGTGAAGTCCGCTATGTCAGCCCACAAGGGGAGATATTCCCCGCCCACCTCAAAGCCGATGAGCTTGGTCGGTCAGGAAAATAGCGCATCCAATTCATCAAAATTAAATCGTAACTCTGACAGCTCCTTGATCATGTCGATCTTTTCTTTATCCTCAGCCTGTAGTTTATAAACATCTTCATTGATGGTTCGATAAAGTTGACCGGTTGTATGGCTGGATGACCGGAGGTAGGGGATATTGCTGCGGTCGATAATCTGCTGAGTGATGTTACTGACTTTATGGAGCCCAGGGATTAGCATTCCGACAATTTTATTTCGATAATCAGGAATCTGGTACATGTTTGACAGGGTCACCAATAATTCATCCCGGCTGCTGGTAACAATCAATAACGTGTCGTCGCGTAGCAGTTCGGTGACTCGCTGGGTTGATGGTGCGCCGATCTGCAAGTGGTGGATAATTCGTTTTACGTCACGTTTGTTACCGTGAATTTGTAGATCAAGGATCTTTGCAATCCGGTTGAGGGTTGGATTGGCCAGCACTGGTTGATAATTGAAGCCACCAAGAATTTTGAAAGATTCAGCTGCAAATGCTTTTTCCAGATAGTTGAGAGTGCTCTCCCGTTTTTCTGCTAAAAGTTTATTAGGCATGATAGCGCGAATTTCAACCCCCTCTTTTTCAAAAAGGGCCTTATTCATATAGACGTTGTCTATGACACTGCCGATTCCGCCGCCGGTGATCATGAGAACTTTGGCGTTCAATAGTCTGGCGATTCGGGCGTTGGAAAGGTTGACAACCGAGCCAACTCCGGGATGACCGGAACCTTCGATAATAATAAAATCACACTTTTTTTCCAGAGTTGCACAGGCCTGTAATATTTTTTGTTCCAGATCCTGTGGGTCAAGTTCCCCATCCAGTGCTTTGCGGGTTGAGTCGGGATAGATAACAACCGGTGACATATGTGGCAGATCACGCCCCATGCTGAAAACCTGACAGATCAGGGCGGCATCCTTGTCAACGGTGATCCCCTTATACTCTGTAACCTTGGGACCTAACGGTTTGATGAATCCAACCCGGCGATATTTTTTTTGAGCCAGATGAACCAACGAGAGGCTGGCCGTTGTTTTACCGATATTTTGTCCGGTTGCCGCAATAAAAAGTTTTTTAGCCATTTCCAGGGTCTCCAGAATGTATCAAACTGTGAAAGATAAGCTATCCTGAATTAAAATATCAGTCTGCAGATAGACCAACTTCACGGGCAAGTTCTTCCCATGGAGACAGACTCCGTTCGATCATTTCATCCTCAACGCAATAGGCAATCCGGAAAAATCCGGGAGCACCAAATCCTGAACCTGGGACCAGCAGGATCCGGTATTTTTGTGCTATGCGGATAAATTCCATTTCGTCAGCTAACGGCGATTTTGGAAAGAGGTAAAAGCCGCCCCCCGGTTTAACCATTTCAAAACCGAGTTCAGTTAATTTGTTATAGAGGCGATCCCGCTTATGGCGGTACTCATTGACATCAACACTGACCCGCTGCAGCTTTGTCACCAACCGTTGCATCAACGCTGGCGCATTGACGAATCCCAGCACCCGGTTGCAGAAAATTGTCCCCTGCATAAACAGGTCAACATCAACCATGGTCGGATTTGCTGCCAGGTAACCGATCCGGTCACCCGGTAGAGCCAGGTCTTTAGAGTGGGAAGTGACAATAATTGAGTTCTTGATCGAGTTGAAAACAGAAGGAACCGGTTCACCAAAGCTGATTCGGGCATAGGGTTCATCAGAAATTGCGACGATTGTGGTGCCGAATTCCTGTTCTTTTTGACTCAATAAATTGCCCAGAGCATTCAGGGTTACTTCTGGATAGATGACCCCGGTCGGATTGTTGGGAGAATTAATAATAATCGCCCGGGTTCTTGAATTGATGGCAGTGGCAATGGCCTCCAGATCAGGCTGAAAGTCATCCCTGGTGACAACTTCAACAGGAACACCACCCTGGTTGTCGATGTAAAATTTGTATTCGACAAAGTAGGGGGTGAGAATAATCACTTCATCCCCGGGATTCAGCAGAGTCTTCAGTACCACATTCAATGCGGCACCGGCACCACAGGTCATAACAATGTGGTTCTGGGTGACCGGTTGGCTGCATTTTTCGGCAATCACTTCGGCAACCGCGGCACGGGTCTCTTCGTAACCGGCATTGTTCATATAGCGGTGCATCCCTGGAGTCGGGTTTTCGGCTATCTTTCTCAGTTCTCTATGTAGTTCTTCTGGAGGCTCTGTGGTGGGGTTTCCGAGAGTAAAATCAAAGACATTTTCATCACCATATTGCTCCCTTAATGCCGCACCTTCCTCAAACATTTTACGGATCCAGGAGGACCGTTCGATTTGTTCTTTTATTTTTGTTGCGATAGGCATTTGCAGTTTCCTTTGTCAGTAAAAGTCGAGCCAATGATTCAAAGTATGGAGTTTAATAATTGAGTTTAACTGTGGTCAATCAGTGGGTCAAGTTGGTTTGTCGATTTGTGTCGGTGGACTTATTAATGTTCATAGACACCGGTTTGAAAATTGATTTTTAACGCTGATTAAGTTACATTTCTCCGTCCTTCTCTATTTTCTGTGGAAAGTGATTTTTATGGCAAGTAACGATTTAAAAAACCTGCGTCAACAGATCGACCTGATCGATAATCAGATTCTTGACCTGCTTAATCAGCGAGCCGAGGTTGTCGTGTCGGTTGGTAAGTCTAAGGAAGGGAGCGAGAAAACTTTCTACGTGCCAAGTCGGGAAAAAGCCATTTATGAGCGTCTGACCGGGAACAATCCGGGTCCTTTTCCCAATGAAGCGGTCTGCAAGGTTTTTCGTGAAATTATTTCGGCATCTTTGAATATGGAAATGCCGATGCAGGTGGCTTTTCTCGGGCCACAATCAACATTTACCCATCTGGCAACCATGATGCAGTTTGGTCTGTCTGCACAGCTGGTTCCGTTGAAAAGTATTCCTGCGGTGTTCGAAGAGGTTGAGCGGGGCCGCGCTCAATATGGGGTGGTTCCGGTTGAAAATTCAACCGAGGGTGTGGTCAATCACACTCTGGATATGTTTTTCGATTCCGAACTGCAGATGATTGCCGAGATTATGCTGGAAATTTCCCACAATCTTCTTTCAAAATCGGGAGATATCGGGCAGATCAGTAAAATTGTTTCTCATCCGCAGCCTTTGGCGCAATGCCGGCACTGGCTCGAAACCAATATGGCCGATACGCCACTGCTTGATGTTGCCAGTACCGCAGCGGCAGCACAGATGGCTGCCGAGGATGGATCTGTGGCAGCGATAGCCAGTCATGCGGCTGCGGTTCAGTACGACCTTCAGGTGGTCAAAGCCAAAATTGAAGATAATCCACATAACTTTACCCGGTTTTTGGTGATCGGAAAGAATACTCCTGAAAAGAGCGGAGCGGATAAAACTTCGATCATGTTCAGTGTCAAAGATGAAGCGGGAATCCTCTATCGAATGCTTGAGCCCTTCAGCAAAAGAGAAATCAACCTGGCCAAGATTGAGAGTCGGCCGATGAAGCAGAAGGCCTGGGAATATATTTTCTTCCTTGATTTGATCGGCCATATCGATGATCCGGAGATTTCAGCGGCGATAGAAGAGTTACGTGGTTACTGCCATTTTCTCAAGATTCTCGGTTCCTACCCGATTGCCAGAAACGAAAATTCGGCGGGGGAGACACACTGATGTCCGATAATATTCTGATTCCTCGCTTGGCGATCATTGGTGTTGGTCTGATCGGCGGATCACTGGCTCTGGCTCTGAAAGAAGCGGGTGCCGTTGGTGAAGTGATCGGTTGCGGGCGGGGCAAACCAAATCTGGAGAAAGCCATTGAGCTTGGGGTGATTGATACTTACAGTCGTGATCCACTTGAAGCCGTTGTCGATGCTGATGTGATATTTCTAGCTACCCCGGTCAAAACATTGGGAGCTGTTACACAGCAGTGTCTCCCCGGCTTGAAACCTGGTGCGGTTATTACCGATGGGGGGAGTGTTAAGGGTGATGTGGTCAGGATGATTGAACCACTGTTGCCCGCAGGGATTCATTTTGTCCCCGGACACCCGATTGCCGGGACTGAAAACAGTGGTGCCGAAGCAGCTTTTTCCAGTTTGTACCGGGGTAAACGTTGCATTTTAACCCCAACAGAAAATACCGATCCACAAGCCCTTGAACTGATCGAACGGATGTGGCGAACTGTCGGCAGTGATGTGGTACGGATGCCGCAAGAAAAGCATGACAAGGTTCTCGCTGCAATCAGCCATCTGCCCCATATGGTTGCCTATTCCCTGGTCAATGCCGTAGGCTCCTACGATCATTATGAGGAGAATATCCTTGAATATTCTGCCGGAGGATTTCGGGATTTCACCCGGATCGCCTCTTCTGACCCGACCATGTGGCGAGATATTGCTGAAACCAATCGTGAAGCATTGCTGGAAATGATGGAACGGTTTGAGAGCTCTTTTGCTGAGTTGAAGGTAGATATTGCTGAAGGCAATGGTGATAAGCTGTTTGAATTCTTCTTACGCTCCAAACAACTTCGAGATGCCATTCTTTGATGGCGTCGCAAAAATTCCGACCTGCGGTGTTGCAGCGCTTTTTCAGGTTCTCGACCTACCTTTATGTAGGCCTTCACCCCTGAAAAAACACTACGCCTTGCAGGACGAAATTTTTGCTTAGCCATCATTTTTTTTGTGAAACCGGCCATACTTCGGGGACACGTAATAATGTATCTGTCCCCGAAATACTCAATTAAGGATCACTCTGATGCACAAAATGGAATCCAGAATCGTTGCACCCGCCAAGGGTTTACTTGGGGAAATTGTTGTTCCCGGAGATAAATCAATCTCTCATCGGGCGATTATGTTTG
>JAOZQF010000074.1 GCA_029932345.1 Desulfuromusa sp.
GGTGTTTTTTCTGTATCCAGTTGTGCTGCTGTGCTTAAATGGTTGAATGTCAAAAAAACGCTATCTCATTAACAAACAGAAGTTGCAGCAAGAAACAGGGACAATCTTTCATTCCTGGAATGAGGATCGTTACCGGATTGCTCTGATTTACCCCAATACCTACCACCACGGGATGAGCAACCTTGGTTTTTTAACTGTCTATCATCTTCTGAACCAACGTGATGATTGTCTTTGTGAGCGTTTTTTTCTCCCCGATAAGGATAAATCTGACCGGGACAAACAATCTGCTTCCCCTTTAGTCTCCCTTGAATCTGGACACCTTCTCACCGATTTTGATCTGGTTGCCTTCTCTGTTTCATTTGAGAACGATTACCTTAATATTCCGCTGATTTTTAACTTGGCCGGGATCCCATTTTTCTCTGCAGAGCGTGATGATTCGTGGCCACTGGTGTTGTTTGGTGGGGTTTGTGCCTTTATCAATCCGGAACCGTTGGCAGATATTGTTGATCTGGTTGCCATTGGCGAAGCGGAGCCAATTCTGCCCGGATTGCTGGATAGATTGTTACGTCGACCGGACGATCGAGACGATTGCCTGAAAGAACTTGCATCGCTGCCAGGGATCTACGTGCCAAAATTCTATACCCCGGTCTATGCCGAATCCGGTGAACTGACACGGGTTGCCCGGGATAATGGAGTTCCAGAACAAGTTACCAGACAGTTTTTGACCGATTTGGATCTCTCTGCAAGTCGCAGTTTTATCCAAACTGAGGCAACCGAGTTTGGTCATATGGCACTCACTGAAGTTTCGCGTGGTTGTTCCCGGGGGTGTCGGTTTTGTGCCGCTGGATTTGTCTACCTCCCCCCTCGTGAGCGGAGTTTAGATAACCTTCTGGATCAGGTTGATAGTGGACTCTGTGAACGCAACCGAATTGGTCTTGTGGCAGCAGCGGTCTCCGACTATGCAAATATTCAGGAGTTACAGCAGGGGATTCTGGAACGGAATGGTCAGATCTCCATGTCGAGCCTCCGTCTGGATGCTTTAACGACCGCAGAGATAGAAATCTTACATCAGGCTGGTCATAAATCTGTTGCTATTGCCCCGGAAGCCGGCAGCCAGAGATTGAGAAATTCTATCAACAAGGGGATCAGTGAGGAGCAGATATTAGCGTCAGTAAAAATGTTGGCTGATGGTGGTATCAAGAATCTGAAGCTCTATTTTATCATCGGTTTTCCCGGTGAACAACAAAGTGATGTTGAAGCTATTGTCGCCCTGACCGAAACTATTTCCATGATCTGGCGCGAAGCCGGGCGCAAACGGGGGCAACTGGGAAACCTGACTGTGAGTATTAATCCTTTTATCCCCAAGCCGTTTACCCCGTTTCAATGGGCCGGAATGGAAGGTGAAAAAAGTTTAAAAAAGAAGCTGCGGTTTTTACAATCTGCCATTTCACGGATACCGAATAGCCGAATGAATCATGAATCGGTTCGAACTGCGACACTGCAAACTTTCTTATCGCGCGGGGACCGGCGTATTGGTGAGTTGTTGCCCCAGCTTTCTGCCGGTGCGAATCTTAAACAGACCGGTAAAAAATCGGGACTTCCGGTGGAATTTTACGTCACCCGAGAACGAGGTGATACCGAACTCTTTCCCTGGGAAATTATCGACCAGGGGATCAAACGCATTTATCTCTGGCAGGAATACCAGCGCGGGCAACAGGAAAAATTGACCTCTCCCTGTGTCCCTTCATGCAGGCGCTGCGGTGTTTGTAGTGATGAGGTCAATAGCTGCTGATTCTGTAAATAATCATCGACTGAAAATCTATGGTTTCAGGTCACGCTTCTTCATTTCCAATTTAACCTCATTGCGTCGCTCACGTAGATTCGTAGCATCATCTGAATGATCACCACTGGTTGTAACGCCAACGCCCCCACTACTCCCACTGCTGGATCCGTAGCTGCTCATACCTAATCCCAAGCTGATAGAAGAACTGTTTCGGTCTTGTTTGATAATTTTGATCTGGTCTTCAAGTTCATAGTAGTAGAGAGTTAAATCATCATCCGATAATGACTGATAATTTTGCGATAAAAGCTCTTTGTTCTTAGCTGAATGATCTGCACAGCCGGAGAGCAGTCCCAGTGACAGCAGTACCAGTAGAATGATGCCAATCTGAATCCATTGATTCTGTCCATTGACAGGAAGGGCAGCGAGGTTTTTAGTGACACCAGGATTGTCATTCATCGTAATTCCCTTTCTATGCTAGTTTTTTCTAAGTTTTTTCATTGTATCATATTTCAGGGAGATGGTTGGGCTGTGCCGAAAACTCCAGAACGGGATGGGTGAATATGATGAAAAAATAACAAAAAAAGACCCCCCAGTAAATGGGAGGTCTTTTTTTGTGTGAGGTGATCTTTAAAGTCAGGCTGCTTTGTTTTTGCCAAAGCCTAACCAGGTTTTCAGCCAGATACCACTGAGGACGTAAGAATAGAGCCAGGTACCAAACAGAATAAAGATAAATGCTTTGATGATATCTGTTGATGATCCGTTGAGTGAAAATCCGGGAACAAAACCGAACAACAGTGGCCCAAGGTAGAGAAACTTGGCAAACTTGAAGGCGGAAAAAGCGGTTTTCCACATACTGGCACCGGCAATGGTGGCACCGGCAAAGGCGGCAATACAAACCGGCGGAGTAATGTTGGAATCCTGAGATAACCAGTAGACGATCATGTGTGAAGCGAGTTCGTTGACTCCCAGGTGGGTCAGTGCCGGGACGGCAACAACGGCGGTAATAAGATAGGCTGCGGTGACTGGCACTCCCATACCAAGAACCAGCGAAGCCAGAGCGATCAGCAGAATGGTCATGACCAGTGAGCCACCGGCAAGATTGATGACGATATCGGCAAAGGTTAAAACCAGGCCGCTGTAGGTGAGGACACCGATGATGATACCGATGACACCGACGGTTGCACCGATCTTGAGACTACTCTCAGTTCCATTACGAGCAGCTTCCAGAAATTCCTTTGGTCCGATGCGCGTCTCTTTTCGAACCCATGAGATAACAATACAGGAGATCAGACCGAGGATAGCTGAATAGCCGGGGGAGTAACCGTAGAGCATGAAGATGGTGATTGTGACCAGAGGGATGGTGTAGAACCACTCTTTTTTGAAAATTCCCATGGCACTTTCTTCTGATTTTTCTCCGACGATACCATCTTTTTTAGCCACGTAGTGAACCATGACAAAAACACTGAAAAAATACATGAAGGCCGGGAACAGGGCGACGAGCATGATTCTTGAATAGGGGAGCCCGGTCAATTCAGCCATAATGAAGCCGCCGGCACCCATGATCGGTGGCATAAACATACCGCCAATCGAAGCTGCCGGCTCAATGCCGCCGGCGACATGGGGTTTAAATCCGGCCTTTTTCATCATTGGAATGGTGAACGCTCCGGTTGAAACAACGTTGGCAATGGCGCTGCCGGAAATGGAACCGAACAGACCTGAAGCGATGACGGCAACCTTGCCCGGGCCACCAACTTTATGACCAACGGCTGCCAGAGGAAAATCGATAAAGAATTTCTGTGCACCACATTTTTCCAGAAATGCACCGAACAAAACAAAGAGGATAATGTAGGTGGCGAGAACATTAGCCATAATGCCAAAAATGCCGTCACTCTTGTAAAAAATTGAGACACAGAGTTCCGGGAAAGTTGCCCCGGCATGGGATATGAGGTCGGGCATATAATCGCCGTAGACACCATAGGCAAGCATGACCACGCCAATAACGACAAAGACGCTGCCAACAACCCGCCGGGCCAGTTCAATACTCACCAGAACACCGGCCATCGCCATGGCCGTGTCCAACGATGTTTCAATCCCGGTGCGGTAGTTGATCGCTTCAAAGTTGAACATCCAGTAACCGATGGTCACTACCGAAATGATGATCAGGAGATAATCGACAAGTCGCATTAACGTTGACTTGCATTTGTACAAGAGGAATACCAGAATGTAGGTGATAATGACGTAAATTCCACGGTGAAACTGAGTGGCTGCGGGAGAGATTACGGCAGCATAGGAGTAAAATAACAGCAGGAAAAGAGAGCAGACATCAAAGAAGATCTTCTCAAATCTATTTAATTCATTATACACGGGAAACCTCTGTTTAGTTGGAAGTTCAAATTGAAATCTGGGGAGCACGAAATAATGGACAAAAATATATTAAGTCAGTTGTTCGCTATTTCCTGTTCCTCAGCAAAAAATAAAAAACATCGGGGCAAGGTAAAACACCCTGCCCCGAATAACAACAATCAAGAAAAGAGTTTAGAGAACCCCTTTTTCTTTCCAGAACTTGATAGCACCTGGGTGCATTGGGGTGACGATGCCATCAGCACCTTTAGCAATTGACATGGCCTTGAAGGTTTTCTTCTGGGCAACCATGTGTGCAAGACCTTCATCGGTGTAGATTACAGAGAGAAGCTTGTAGACAACATCATCCGAGACGTTTTTGTTAGCAACCCAGAGAGCTGAATCCTGAAATGCTGGGGTGTCGGTGTCAACACCTTTGTAGGTGCCTGCAGGAACAGAAAGTTTACCGAAGTAAGGATATTTTTTGAAGAAACCAGAGGCTTCTGCATCAGCACCCAGATCGATCATAGCGATATCGTTGGTCTGAGCGGCCATGATGACAGCGCCTGATGGGAAAGCAGTGAAGAGCCAGAAGGCATCCAGTTGGTTGTTGCCGAAAGCGGCTGCGGCATCGTTGTAACCCATGGCATTCCGCTCAATTTTGTCCCAGATACCCATATGGCTGAAGAACAGTTCGCAGTTAGCAAAAGCACCGGAACCAGCATTACCAACGCCAACTTTTTTGCCGACCAGATCTTTAACCGATTTAATTCCGGAACCTTTTTTGACAACCAGTTGAGCAGGTGCGCCATAGAGGAAGGAAACAGCGCGGACATCGGTATACTTCTTCGGATCATTTTTCATCATGCCATTGGCACCGAGATAAACATGACCGGAGTAGACGGTGGCAAATTGCATTTTGCCAGAGTTAACTTTGCGCAGGTTCTCTACAGAACCGGCTGAGGATTGTGCTTTGACGCTGATTGAATCGATCGCTTTGACTGGGCCATAAACCTGAATAGCATTAGCTACAGTCTGAAAGGTACCACCAGCCGGGCCACCACCAAAAACGATACGATCCTTGGCAATTGCTGGAATACTGAAAGCGACGGTTGCTACAACAAGTAGCGATAAGATTTTAACAACTTGTTTCATTTTTACATTCTCCTTTGTGTGGGTTAATGAAACGTGGTACGAGCGAATCGTGAGTATATTATTCAATGTTTCTGAAAAAATAGCGTGATGTTGCCGTTCGTTTGACTTTAATCCAATGTTATGAATTCAACCTATAGACTATATTGAAGTAGAATCATACACAAAAGCTGTCTGGAGCTATAAAAAATCTGAGCGTGTCAGAATTTGTATCGCAAAGATAATGCCATTTTTAGAATCATGTTTTTTTTTTACAGATCTGCGTTAATCAGTGCATTGTTGATATCGTTATTAATCATTCTTAAGTAATCTTGCCATCTCTATGTGGCTAAAATCAGCCACCAGTGGTCAGCCTTGGCCGTTTGTTCTTTTGCCAGCCGTAACGAGTTCGTGTTTTTTGGTGTCTCTTAAATTATTCGCTTGAATGGCTGCATCGATATACTCTTTACCAATTTCTCCTGCAAACTTTTTCCAGACTGGCTGCATTGCGTCGATCCATTGTTGACGTTCACCACTGCTGAGTTTAATAATTGTTGATTGCTTGGACTTGATAATTTTCAGACGGGCAGCAGCGGTGTTTTTTGCAGTTATTTTATTGCCGAAAATAATCGCTTCGTCCAAAGCTTTTTTAACTTCAGTCCTGATTTCATCGGGAAGACCTATCCAGAACTCAACTGAAGTGATAACCATGTCATCAATAACCGCGTGATTAGACTCGGTGATGTATGGTTGCACCCGGTAGAGCTTTTTTGCGTAGATGTTGGACCAGCTATTCTCCTGACCATCGATAGCATGGGTTTGCAACAGAGTATAAATTTCAGCGGGGGGGGGATTCAGAGGTATTGCGCCAAGCGTATTAAATTGAGCTGCCAGAATAGAGGAAGACGTGGTGCCAAATTTCAGCTGTTTGGCATCTTTTGGAACCCGTAGTGGAGTGTTGGCGGAGAGTTGTTTGAGGCCGTTGTGTAGAAAATCGAGACCAATCAACCCCTTTTTCTTGGTTGCCATGAGTAGCTTTTTACCGATGGGTCCTTGCTGAAATGCGGTAACGGCAGTCATGTCTTTGAACAGGAATGGTAGATCGAAAATCTGTAGGGATTTGGTATAGTTTTTCAGTGTTGAGAGTGGGGGAGCTGCAATTTGCACGTTACCTAGGAGCATGGCTTCGAGGACTTGATTGTCATCACTTAGCCGAGAATCAGGAAACACTTTGACAACAACTTTGCTTTTCAGCCGTTGTTCAACAAGCTCTGCAAACTTGTTGGCCATTTGCCCTTTTGCGCTGTTTTCATCAGCTTCATGGGAAAATTTAATCACAATTGGAGCTGCCGTTATCATTGTTGCGGTGGTAAAAAGGATCACTGCGACCAACAGACCTATTAGCGTAAACTTATTGCTTTTCCCCTTGACCTTCCAGGATAAATAAGTTGTCCGCTTTGCCATGATTGTAGTCTCATTCCGAAGGTTTTTTTGTCAGCCCCCTCAACCTTTAGCAAGGATTGCGCCATTTTGTCACTCCGTTCAACTTGACCTCAGTGATTAAATACTTTTGTGTTCTCAATCCCCTTTTAGTAGATCAACCATTATTCTGCCGGTAACTGCGGCGGCCGGGGTGTCTTATCAATCGGTTCAATCGGTTCTATCTCTTTACTGCTCCCCGCTCCCAATTCTTTAAATTTACGCGCCGATACCAGAACCCGGCTGTCGAGCGAAGACATCCCTTTGTTATAACTGTCGACAGCGCGTTCGAGATTTTTTCCCATCAGGGTGAAGTGTTGGGTGAGGGTGGCGAGGCGGTCGTAAAGTTCCCGTCCCAGTTGACTGATGGCAGCGGCATTTTCACTCAGTTGTTCCTGTCGCCAGCCATAGGCGACCGAGCGGAGCAGGGCGATTAATGTTGTTGGTGTTGCCAGTAATACTTTCTGGTCAACACCCGCTTCAATCAGCGCCGGATCTTGTGCTAGTGCGGCGGAAAAAAAAGTTTCTCCCGGCAGGAACAGGACAACAAACTCGGGGGTCGGCTGAAACTGTTCCCAATAGTTTTTTGCTGCAAGTTTTTGCAGGTGATCGCGGATCTGCCGGGCATGGTGGGCCAGATGGGCGGTGCGCTGCTGGTCATCATCTGTTTCCAGTGATTCAAGATAGGCCTGCAGCGGCGCTTTGGAATCGACAATAATGTTGCGACCATTGGGGAGTTTGATAATCATGTCGGGGCGCAGTCGACCACTGTCGGCGGTCTCCTGTTCGATAAAATCACAGTAGTTGACCATCCCGGCCATTTCAACCACTTTTCTCAGCTGGATCTCTCCCCAGCGCCCCCGGACTGCCGGAGTTCGTAAAGCCCGGACCAGATTGCCGGTTTCCGATTCAAGTTTCAGCTGACTGTTCAACAACGATTTTAACTGTTCATCAAGGCGGGCGTAGGCACCACTGCGCTTTTGTTCCAGCTGTTCAATTTTGTGGTCAACTTTCTGTAACGATTCCTGCAGCGGTTGAACCAGCTGATTGATTGCCAGCTGACGGTTTTCGAGATCACCCTGCGCCTTTTGCTGAAAGTTCTCCAGAGTTGATTTAGCCAGTTCAAGAAAACTCTGATTGTTTGCAACCAGAGCTTGAGAGGAGAGCGCCTTGAATTCTTTTTCGAGCTGCTGCTGGGTTTGATTGAGCAGTTGCAGCTTCTCTTTGCCCGAGCGTTGTTCCGCTTCCAGTTGCGTTTCCAGGCGGGCAAGTTGCTGCAGTAAATCCTCACGGGTCTGCTGCAGCCGTTGATTTGCCTGAAGCCGTGCAATCAGCCAGCCGCAAACCAATCCGATCAACAGGATTGCCACAAAAAGAAATGAGAAATTGTCGGTCAGAGATGCCATAATGCCCTCATATTTGGTATGGATTGGCGGTAGAGGAAAAGACTATCGGTACGATAACAGAGGGATATCGAATCGACAATCTTTTATGAATAAAGGAACCGGGATGGCAACTTTTGATTTTAGAGGCTGGCAATCACAGGTTAGCGAACAATTTTCTCACGTGTCGAGAGACAGTAACGATATTGTCTCGTTGCTGACCGAACTGGAACAACTGTTTTCTACGACTGAAACTCTGATCCAGCAACACGAAGCTGGCGACCGCAGTTTTCTTGCCTGTCGGGCGGGCTGTCAGGATTGTTGTGTGGTCAATGTTTCGATCACGTTGCTGGAGGGAATTGCGATCAGCCACTTTATTCAGCGCTGGGAGCAAACCGGTCGTGCAGAGGTTGAACAAAAACTCGAGACCCTCTGGTGTGCGGTTCGGGGTCTGGAAGATGATGAACGACTGATGCTGCGGAAAAAATGTGCATTTCTTGATGAGCAGGGGTGTTGCACGATCTATCCGGTACGGCCTCTGTACTGCCGCAGCATCAGCTCAACCGATGTCGAGGCGTGCCGGGCGGCGGTGACGGGGGAG